>CAJOEG010000012.1:0-36481 GCA_905233405.1 uncultured Bacteroidales bacterium
ACACCGAAATCTCCCCCACAATAATAGTTTTTCTCTCAACGGCACTGGTAACATTCGTTTCGATACTGATGTCAATTTTGCGGAAATGCCCAATCGCAGTATTCCTTATC
The DNA here is from genome assembly GCA_905233405.1 of uncultured Bacteroidales bacterium. Lineage (GTDB taxonomy): Bacteria > Bacteroidota > Bacteroidia > Bacteroidales > ML635J-15 > Bact-19. The sequence continues at coordinate 111 of CAJOEG010000012.1, forward strand.
TGCGGAATTTTCCCGCTTGTACCCGGAGCTGGCGTATTCTGGACAACCTACAACATCGTTGCAAATCATATTCCTGCAGCAATGAGTAGCGGTTTCATGGCAGTAAAAAACACGGTGGCAATTGCATTCGGCATCCTGATAATAAACGAATTGCACGGACTGACAGTCCTAAAGCGAATTCTGAGAAGGAAATAAAAGGGGAGAAATGGTTTATAATGGTTTCAAATTGTTTGATATTGTTTGGAATTGTTTATAATGGTTTATGATGGTTTATGATGGTTTTAATTTGTGAGGAGTCGTTGCTCGCGACGACCTGACAAATTGTTCCATTATCAACCTTCAGCTCAGCGAAGCTAATTGTACATTGTTAATTGTCAATTATTTCTAAAAATCTTCCTTTGCGAATACAGGAATACCGCTGCGAGTGCCGCACCCATCACATCCGAAATCGTACACGATGCCCAGATGCCGTGAAGTCCGTCGCCGCCCATACTTTCAAAAATTAGCGGCACAATGTAGCACATTGGCAGCAGGAATATCAGTTGGCGCGAGAGACTTGTCACAATTGCAATCCATGGCTTGTCAATCGACTGGAAGAAATTGGAATTCACGATAGTAAAGGCAATAAGCGGGAACATTACCATTATGTAGCGCGTAGCCGTAATTGCAATTTCCATAAGTTCGGCATCGTCGGTGAAGGCTCGCACCAAATAGCGCGGAATTACAACACCCAACAAACTGCCAACAATACCAACCAACACGCAGACCTTCATCGTCAGCACATACACAGCCTTAAGCCTGTCGGGATGACCTGCGCCATAGTTGTAGCCTGCAATCGGTTGCATACCCTGACACACGCCAAGTATCAACAGCACCGTCAGCATAGCGAAAGTATTCACAATTCCGTATGCCCCGACAGCATAGTCGCCACCATAGCGCAAAAGTTGTGCATTGAGCAAGGCGACAACACCCGCGGCGGCAATGTTCATAAGGAAAGGGCTCATGCCTATCATTGTGATATTCCTTATTATATAGCCCTTAACTGCCCAGCAATGAAGCTTGTAGCGTATAAACGAACTAGGCTTTACAAAATGAATTACCGAAATTATTCCCGTCGTCGCCATCGAGATTGTGGTAGCCCAAGCCGCACCAGCTATGCCCCACTTCAATCCGAAAATGAATATCGGGTCGAGAATGACATTCAGCACGGCTCCACCAGCGAGTATCAGCATCGACTTTATCGGATAGCCCGAAGCGCGGATTAGACCTGTAAGGTTGAAAGTCAGTGTTGTACAGAACATTCCGGGCAGTACGATGTACATATATTCACGGGCATACGACACTGTATCATCGGTTGCACCAAACAGCATAAGTATATCGTTCATAAAGATATAGCTGAACGACAAGAATAGCACACCGAGGACAAATGTGAAGATTGTGCTGTTGCCAAGAATCTTTTCTGCCCAATTTATATCCTTCTTTCCCAGCACAATAGACATTCGTGCCGACGAACCGACTCCAACTAACGAACCGAAAGCGTGAATCAAGTTCATAATAGGCATAGTGATGGCAAGTCCAGCAATGGCTAACGGACCTACCCCCTGCCCTATGAAAATCCTGTCGGCAATATTGTAGAGAGATGCAATAATCTGGCTTATGACAGCAGGAAGCGCATACTTCCACAGTAATTGTCGTATATCTTTGGTTTCTAACTCCTTAGTTTTGTCTATCTGTTCCAAGTGCGTATATATTTTGGGGGTGCAAAATTACAAAAAATGTAGGTTTTATACACAAAAACTACATTATCATTAAAAATCCAGCCAATGAACCTAATAACGTGGCTTTACTAAACCAATGTAGTGAAAGAAGCATCTCTGACAACGAATATTTTGTTTTTTCAAGAAACAATGCAAAGTGTCATTCCCTTTTTTTTGTTATTTTTCCTCTAAAGAAAAATTATAATATATTGACTATCAACGCCAAATTTTCTTTATTATACTGGCATAAAAATCAATAATTTTTATGTAAAAGTTTGTTCCCCGAAAATTACGGCTATGGACTCAAAGAATATAAATCTTGAAATGTTCCCGCAGTACGACAACTTGGAATTTCTTGCAAGTCAGGTTGTTGAAGGGTTTATTACGGGTTTGCACAAGAGTCCGTTCCATGGTTTTTCCGTCGAGTTTGCCGAACATAGGCTCTACAACAAGGGAGAAAGCACCAAGCATATCGACTGGAAACTTTACGCTCGCACCGATAAGCTTTTTGTAAAGCGCTACGAGGAGGAGACCAACCTTCGAGGACAGATAATAATAGACGTATCATCGTCAATGCTGTTTCCGTACAAGGAAAAGCGAATGAACAAGTTGCAGTTTTCCATATATGCGGCAGCCTCGTTGGTGTATCTGCTTCACAGACAGCGTGATGCTGTAGGCCTTACGCTTTTCGACGATGATGTGAAATTTCATCTTGATGCCAAGTCGTCACAGGTGCATCTGTCGATAATGTACAACGAAATGCGCAAGTTCCTGAATCCTGAAAGTATCCAGTTGCAACAACGCACCGACACAGCAGGAACTTTGCACAAGATTGCCGAGATGATTCACAAGCGTTCGTTGGTGATATTGTTCAGCGATATGTTCATTGATGGCGACACAGAAGCCTTGTTTTCAGCATTGCAGCACTTGAAATACAGCAAGCATGAGATAATAATTTTCCATGTGGTCGACAAGAAGATGGAGGAAGAGTTTGCCTTTGCAAACCGTCCATACAAGTTTGTTGACCTTGAAAGCGGCAATACTATAATCCTAAATCCCGCCGAGGTGCGCGACAGCTATATTAAACGCGTTTCTGCACTCACATCGGAGCTAAAATACAAATGCGGTCTGTTTGGCATTGATTTCGTCGAGGCAGATATAAACAAACCTGTAGATGAAATTTTAAAGCCCTATCTGATAAAAAGGGCGAAGTTCTTCTAATCATATATCCTATAAGACAATATATTCAATTGTATTGTTGACCAATAAAATTCCAACAAGTTTACACAAAGCCAAGTGTATAAGATTGTTATATTAACAACGAAGTAAGTAGGCTTGATTTTGAAAGCTTATTAACCTCGGAGAGGTTACATAATATAGGGGAAAGAATCCATTATGTGGCGTTGGCGCATATTTTTGTCGCGTGAGCATACAAAAATTGTGACAACGCATAATTTATTGAACAACAATAATTCAATTTTTCTTAAGATTTGCCTGTTTGATTTAGATATTAGACAAATATTGAATCTATATGGACAAATTATCTACCCATCCATTGTTCATATAAACTATTCCTCCTCCACCTTCGGCATCATCATAAAGCACGGAGCCTTCACAATTTCGACAGGCTTTTTGCTATCGGGAGAAATCGCCATAACAGTCGGTACAAAACCTTCAACGTCCTCCATAAAATTACGCACATACAGGAATGTTCCATCGTCCAGCCATCCCATCGACGGTCCATCATCGTACGACAAGTCGGTTCCATCCAAAACTATCTGCACCTTTCCGTCAAGGCTTGCATAGCAGAATGGTCCGTGCGGAAAATCGCCCCAACCAAGCACTGCACCAAAGACAACCCTGTCACCCTTAGGCGAAATTTCACTAAAATCGAATTCCTCTGGCGTAGACTCAAACTTCATCTTGTTTGTAAGGCAAACTCCACCTTCTTCCTCCGAACCGTAATAGTAGTTATACGATGATCCTTCACTTTCTTCATCGTCATCATCGGAACCAGCCTCGTAGAAACTGGAGTAAGAAGTTACATCATCATCGTCAGCTTCCTCTTCATCGACAGATGGCGCATTGAAATAATCGTACAAACTTTCCTCGTTCTTAGCTTTTACAAATTTGTTTTCCTTAAGGTCATACACCTTTATCTTTGTAAACCAGTAACCATCCCAACTGAAATCGTAGTTTACACCAGCATATCTGCCGTCGCTGCTCAATCTCAGTGCCGAATAGGTACCGTACGTTTCGGTTATGCAGTCGTTACAAGTAAGTCCCCAGCTAACAATCTCCTGCGGCTCCGGATTTTCGGAAGCAAAGTCAATGCATTTCAAAACCATAGTACTGTCCTTACATACCGAATAATATAACATCAGGGTTCCTGGTTTAAACTCGTAATTTACAATTTCGTCGGTTTCGCCTTCATACACCACCGAATCCATATTTTCCACCGAGAAGAAACATATCTTCGAACCGCGGAAATACATAAAATCATATTCGGCAAAATTCGGGAATGTGTCGGCATAAATGCTGTCGACATTTGCAACCGTATCATTTACAGCTTCTTTATCTGCAACATCCTTTTCACTTTTATCAGACTTTGACTTGCAAGAAAATACCATACACGACATCAGTGCCAAAGCCGAAATTGCAAACCATTTTTCAAAATTTGAACTCATATACCTAATAATTATATAGACAACCAATTACAAATATTTTTGCAAAGGTACACCTTTTAACAGTAAAAGCATAAAAACGCAGAGGAAAAATTTCTAGAAGGTCAGATTTACCTTGTCCTTTATCTTCTTCACAACATCGTAGGTCTTTAGGATCGTATCTACGTTCACTTCCGGGGATTTGTTGTAAAGTATTGATTTTGCGAAAGATGTAAACTCGTCGTAATACACGTTGTTGGGCTTTACCATAATCGGCTCAATGCACAGGTCTCCCACCGACTGGCTGAAAAACGACGGGTCATCGGTATCGCTATGCTTCTTCACCAGCGAAGCCTCATTGTTAAGCATATCAATATTGGTGTAGCTGTCACGGCAATAAAAAGTCATCCCGTGCGAATCCTCAGTAGCGATTCTGCCTGCTACGAAATGCGCCACACAACCGTTGTAGAACTCTATTCTGGCATTTATAACATCGGGAGAAATTGCAGGCACCTGCTGCATCGACGAGGCACTTGCATAAATATTCTTCACGTTTGACTTCACAACGCTCAGCACAATGTCAACATCATTTATGAGCATATCCATCAGCACCGAGCAATACTCATTCCGCGAATCGAACCTCCTATGGTTGTGCGACTGTATATAGCGAGGTGAGACTATAAACGGCTTTGCCGACAGGAAAGTGTTGTTGAAACGATGATGGAATCCTGCCTGAACCTTCACGTTTGCCTCATCAACAATGCTCGACAACTTGGTGACATCGTTACTGCAATACGATGAGGCAGGTTCAAAAAACACGTGCTTCGACGATTTTACCAGAGTTTTTATCTCTTCGAGGCTTGTCGCAGGAGATACGGCTATTACGGCATCGACATTTTTCAGGAACGAACCTTCCTCATCGAACCTATGCAGATGCAATTCGGGCGCAACACTTTTGCCGGATTCCGTAGAATATGTTCCAACAACATCAAGTTCGGCCACATCGAGAATGTTCTCAACCATTCCCACTGTGCTCGAATCAATGCATCCGTATACGCCAGTCCTTATCATCCTAAAAAATATCGCCACAAAAATACTTTTGCTTTCTTCCGTATTCCAATAGATTTGAAATCTTTTTTCAACTGCTTGATGTTAAGTTGGAAAGTCAAACAACGCAACTGCAATCCTCGCCAAGTACACACAATAAAACCGCGAGTTCTTGCAAATTGCGTCACAATGGAAAACAAATCAGAAGCAGGATCTGTCATTAAATGTGAATTTTATGACGGCATCCGTCATTATCTCAATGATGCTTCCTACATGCAAAAAGATTCACAAACATACTATTAAAATGGACAAGCTCGTATCAATTCCAGGAAATAACATTCGAATCTGACGTACTGAATATTTCTATATTTTCCAGAAACTCTTTGGTAACCATACATTTTCGAGCGATTGCGCTTCCTTGAACAGAGGAGCAATCTCCTCATCGGTAAATCCTGCAATTCCGCAACCTATACGTGTTACAAGAAATTTGTATTCGGGATGCATCTTTGCAAACTCGATAAACTCATCAACATACGGTTTTATGGTTTCCACTCCTCCCTGCATGGTTGGAATTGCGTAGCTTTGTCCTTGCAAACCAACGCCTTGTCCCCACACAGCACCGAACTTGTCCATTGCTATTCGTGCTGCGCCGCCGCCGTGTGCGCCAGCGAGATTGCTTCCGAAAACAAATATTTCATTTGGTTCAAGTGAGCGAATGAAATCTGGTGTGTAACGCTCTGATTTTGTTCCTTTTTGTTCCATATCGATATATTTAGGATGATAGTTTGCTGCATCGTAGAACCTCTTCAATGTTTCCTTGAAATAGTTTGGCAAAAGGCTCATTGCATGATCTACGATTTTCTGTGGAATGTCCTTGTAGAATGCTTCGGCAATGCCACCTGCGATGCAGGCCTGCGTGTCGCTGTCGCCACCAAGCGAAACGGCGAGGCGAACGGTGCTTTCGTAGTCGGTACTCTCAAGGAAAGCTATGATGGATTCTGGAACGGAACCTTGGCAGGTTACATCGAATTCGTAATTTGGTCTGATTTCATCGCAGGTTCGGTCAAGGTTATAGCCGTATTTTGCTGAAATGCAGTCCTTTATCTCTGCTTTGCTTTTCCCGTTGCGAGCCAACCAGATAGCCGCTGCAGTTGCTTGAGCACCCTTAATGCCTTCGGGGTGGTTGTGGGTTATGCTGGCGGAAATTTCGGCAACTTTTTCAGTTTCTTCCAAGGAGTCGAACAGCCATCCGACTGCACTTACACGCATTGCCGAGCCGTTTCCAAAACTGTTGTATGGCTGACGTTTCCCCGACTTGAAAATTTTTTCCGGTAAAAACAGCCATCCGAAAAACATTCCTCCGTAACCTGCACCTGGATTCAGCGAACCGTACTTCACCATCTTGTCTTCCAGAACCTTGTGGGTGTGTTCCGCATCATCCAATAGCCATTCGGCTACGGCCATAGTCATTGCCGAGTCGTCGGTGTAACGGCTTTTATTGTCAAACAGGTTGAACTTTGTTGTCTTGATACTGTTGAACTCGTGTGATGAGCCAACGATGTCTCCAATAATTGCTCCAATCATAAATCTTAATTTTTAATGGTTATTTTTGGTGTTTGATAATAATATAATTAAAAATCTTAATTTTTTCAATGCGTTTGACTATTGTTTAGAAAAATCAGTACTGTGGAATTTTAATATTCACTATGTCCAATGGGATGATTACAAGGGTCAACTTCTTTTCCTGTTGCAATGTCAATAATTCCCCATTGTCTTGCGCTATTTGTTACAAATGCCTTCCCGTTTTTGTTATGCAAAGGGTGAATATATTCGTATGGCAGATTAAAAGGTATTATTATGTTATTGTAAATGTCAATAGTTCCATATTTACTGTTTTTCTTCGCGATGACAATTCCATTGTGGAAACTATGGAAGATTTCATCATCGCATATTTCTTCATATTCAATAGGGATTTGCTCTACGCCTTGTTCGTTGACAAATCCGTATAACCCATTCAACTCAACTTTACACAATCTGACATTACCCACACCCGTTTCTTCAAAAAATGATATGTAGTCATATTTCTTGAATCCAGCCACCATTTTCTGACTGGGCAGTTCCATAATTCCAAATTTATTAAAATGGTCTTTAACTCTAATCCATCCTTTACGAAAAACATCACCTACTATTGGAGTTTCATAATGTCTTAAATCAAAACTATTTTCATCCCAGCGTTCTTCTCTCAGCAAAACGGCAACATCATAACTGAATAGAACCTTGATAGCGAACCACTCCTCAACATTAAAATTTTCCAACAAATCATCCACGAAACCACAACCTTCATTCTTGACAAAATCTTCTACGAACTTTTGTTGTTGTGTACTGATTTTAGACTTTCCTTTTTGCTTTTCCGTTAGAATTTCATATGCTATACAAGTAGAGAACGCTTCTTCAATGAAACGATATGGATAGTCGTTGTCATACGAAAAATAAGGTGATGGATGCAATTCATACAATTCTACATCCATCAATGCGTGGCTCATTTCATAAAATAATGTAAAATCGAGCAAAATTCTAGCATTATCACTTATTTCTGCTTTATTTTTTGTTTTCGTCTCTGCATAATCCTTGACTTTGTCCATCCAGATAAAAATCTGTCTGTGAAAAGTTTCGTTGTCGGGCGCATATATATAACACCCCAATTTATCATTTAAAGTAGTATTATGGGAAATTCGTTCTAATGGATTGTCTTTTTTAGTTTTTTTTGAAGCCAACCATTTTTCAATGTCAAAATTTTTATANCGGATTATAGTCGTAAGTAGGCACAAAAACCGAACATTGGCACTCCGGCACAGCCACATATTTGCCTGACATTGAAGATTCCACGAGAAATATAGGGATTCTGTTTAAACGAGAATACGTATAATTTCTACCTTTTGCGAATAGATGGTTAATAGAATAACTGTACTTTTCTGCCATACTATTTACACATCTATCATAAAACTGATCAATTGCAGTGGGATATATTTCAATGTACTTGCCTCGTGTCAAATCAAGTATTTTCATATTTCATTAATTATAAATTTCTTATTTCTGGTGTCTAAAATTCAATCTTAAATATCCCTTTTTCTTTCATTTCATTATATTTTTCTCTATTGAAGCGGAATTTACGGTTTTTACCCCTTGATACAGAATATTCCACCGCTGGTTCTTGCAAGACTTGTGCGGTCTCGTAGTTGCAACTATAACCAGTCATCGGTTTTGTCTCGAACAAACTATCGAAGTCTTTCGTGGATAAGCACTTGAATGTAGGCTTCTGAGCATCTTCCTCCTGTTCAATTTGGTCTAGGATTCCGAGTTGCATCATCTTTTTTTCAAAGTTGCGACGATCAAACTTTACTTCGAGAATTGCCTCGTAAAGTCTTTGCAGTTCAGGCATCGAAAACTCCTCATCCATAAGTTCAAATCCTATCGGATCGAAATGAATCCTTTCCTTCAGCGTGCGCTGTGCAAGCCGCAGGATGTAGTCGTGGTCGAATGCAAGACGAGGAATTTCCTTTATTGGAAACCACTGAGCCTTTGCCGCATCGTCACTGCCCTTGACTTCTGCCTGCTTCACAAGTCCTATAAAGGCCACCGTTATAACCCTTTCGCGTGGGTCGCGGTTAACCTCGCTGAAAGTATGGAATTGCTCAAGGACATCAAGTTTAAGCTCAGTTTCCTCTTCAAGTTCACGCTTGGCGCATTGCTCTACAGTCTCGTCAATGTTCATAAATCCGCCAGGAAAAGCCCAACAACCCTTGCACGGCTCATTCCTACGTTCGATAAGCAGTATCTTCAACTCTTTTCCGTCGAATCCGAAAACAACGCAGTCGCTAGTGACCGCTGGATGCGGATATTTGTATGTGTAACCTTGTGTCATATTTTTTTGTTGTGTAAATTTTACGCAAAGATATAATGTATTTTCGGACTGACCAAACATTTTGTGTAAAAATTACACATTTTTCTCAATTCACTTGTTGCCAACAAGATTAGCAGAGCAAATAACCAAATAATATTGGAAAGAGCATCTAAAAGAATGAAAAAATGTTGATTTTTATGTACAAACGAAATCACTCAACGGACTGAGTAAAATCCTTATTTTAACATATCTATTTAAAACTTCACCACTATCTTCAAATTCGGACGGATTCCAGTAAGGTACGATGGCACTGCGTATTCCCTACCACGAATGTCAAAATTAATGTTCCAACATCTTCTTCGTCAACTTCTGAAACGACCAACCCTCCTTTACATCGTAATTTACATAACGTACTTCGGCAGCAAACCCACTTTCGAGCAAACGACTTATCGACGAAGCATACTCCTTTTTCGTATTCTGCCTGTTCAAAAAGCCTACAAACGATGCCCAGTAAACAAGAATTGCATATTGAGTTGAGTCTTCAAACTTTACATTTTCATAATCAGCAATATACTTCGAATTGAAATAGTCGGTAAGTTTGACACTGTCAATGGTTTCGTAAGTTGTAGAATCGAGCAAAAAATCAATGAAACGCCCCACAACTACAGGACAAGAACTCTTTTCTCCCGCAGAAACTTTCGGAACTATCAATTTCCCGCTCTTGAACACTTGCACTGAATTAACATCTGGACAGGTCCTCATATAATTCCAGAAACCATCCTCTGTTACACTGCAATGCGTAAACTCATTCAACTTATACTTTTTCTGCTTGCGCTCAAGTTTTTTTTCGCTAATCGCCTTAGGATACGACATTCCAAGAAACCCTGCCAATATAGATGAGCAACCTGTTGAAATCAGAAAGGATAAGAGCAGGATTGTTGCAATTAGCAGACGATTATTCATTGCTAGAACTTTACACAAACCTTATTAAACGCCCAACACAATTGATGGATCAATATTCAAAGTTTGACTCATTTTTCTAGCAATTTTTAATGTTGGTTCACTTTTCCCTGACATATATTCACTTATTCTTGACTGACTTACGCCAAGCATTTCTGCCAATTGCTTTTTGGTCAAGTTCATCTCGTAAAGACGCAACCCCAACACTTCAACAAGAGATGGTTTTTCCATTGCAAAATGTTCTTCCGAGTAATCGGCTACCAAATCCGAAAGCAATTTCAATTCTATTAGGTGAACATCTGTTATAGGCGTATTGTCATCAACAAGCGGAAGTAACTCCTCCACCCTTGCAACTGCCCATTCATACTGTTCTCGTGTCTCAATCTTTGTCATATCTTTACATTTTAAATAGTTGAACAATCCTTAATCTTATCATATTCAGCATGCGTACCGATAAAACGAATATACACATACTTAATTGTGAATTTTATGACAACAACCAACCTATAATCATTTCCCTTAATATTAAATACATAATGTTGATTTCCAACATTATCCACAGAGTTAAATGTTGCCTTCACATCTGCGAAACATTCCCACTCACTTCTCTTTACAATGGCAACCCACTCTTTCAAAGCGACTTCCGACATTGGATTTTCATCGGCAAATTCCCGTAATGCCTGTTCTGTGAAAATTCTCATTACACATATAATTCACATCGCAAAGATATTACCATATTTTTAAATAACAAAATATTTTTCCAAATTTCAAAATTATTTTATCGCATTATAATTCCTCTTTCCGAAAATTGCACTTCAACACATTGCTACTTTCCGCAAAGAGATATTTACCCCAAATCGACAACTTGTTTTTTAACAATATGTATTAAAACTTCACCACTATCTTCAAATTCGGGCGGATTCCAGTAAGATATGATGGTACTGCGTATTCCCTGCCACGAATGTCGGTTATCCAAGTGTGTGAAATTTCATTCTTGGTGTTGAGCAAATTGAACACTTCGAGTGAAATCCAGAAATCTTTTAGACAATCAGCCTTCTTGAAATTAAACTGCTTCGATATTCCAAAGTCAACACGACGATAGGCTTTCATCCTGCCTGTTGCCATATAACGCTCCGAATTTGGCGGTCCGTAAGGCAGTCCCGTGCCAAAATGCAGACTAAGGAAAACTTTCCAGGTCGGTGCTTTCGGGATATAGTCCTGGAAGAAAATGCCAAAATTTACAAGTTGGTCTGTCGGACGCGGAATATAGCCTGGATAAACCGTATCAACCACACCTTCAACAGTTTGCGTATAGAAATCGTTTTCAATATCCTCCTGCGTGCGCATAAGTCCGAGGCTAACCCACGATTCTGTTCCGGGAACAAATTCTCCGTTCACCTTTGCCTCAATACCGTATGCATAGCCGTGTGCAATGTTATCACCATAATACTTAATCTGCACATTATCAACATTGTACGGATTAAGATTGTACATATATTTATAATATGCCTCGGTTACCAACTTGAACGGACGACCCCACGCGAGGAAATTGTAGTCCATACCGACAACAACCTGTGCCGACGACTGCGCCTTAATGTTCTCGTTGAGCGTTCCATCGCTAATCCTGCGGGCTTCCTTGATTGTCGGTGGCTGATGGTAAAGTCCTGTAGCAAAACGGAATATCATATCGGGCTTCCAGTTTGTTGGCTTTACGCTAAGGTTTACGCGCGGACTTGCAAGGAACTGCTTGTTGAACGACCAGAAGTTAAGCCTTACGCCACCGCCAAGCGAAACATTTGCGCCTTCGGTCTTGAACAGATACGAATCTTGCACATACACCGAAGCCCTGACACTCTGCAATCCAATGTTGGCAATGTCGGTCTGATAAAGGAAGACCATATTGTCGGAATATGGCAGAGAATAGTCCGCCGAGTCGTTCATCGTCCACTCGTGTACGTGATATGAATAGTTTTCGTAGTTGGTTTGCACGCCCCAGTCTAGCTTATTCTCGCCCTTGAGGAATGTACCAATATGTTTGGTCGAAATCACAAAGCCGTCGTAGTAGTTGCGGGCGTGGTCAAGGAAAGAACCTACACCTATATTTGATACACTGTCGCCAATAGAAGAACCCAACTGCTGGTCAATCTCGTTGAGGTAATACTGCGCCAAAATATCGTAGGTTTCCTCCTCGTTTGTGTAGTACCCCGATGCTATAAACTTTAGGCTCAAATTGTTGCTTGGCGTATAATTTACCGAAAATGCAGCTGTTCCACTATTGAAACGGTCAACTTCCTGTCCCTCGAAATAAGTACGTATTTTCAATGCGTCGCTGACTGTGCCAAACGAAGTTTCCCCATCCAAAGGTATGTACTTGTACTTGTTGCTACTGAAGTTACCCAAAAAATTTAGTTCCAAATTTTCTGTTACAGTGTACATAAGAAATGTCTGCGCATCAACGTACGACGGGTCGTAATGACCAGAAACATCCATCGAGGTCAGCAAATACTTGGAAGTCTTGTACCTAAGTCCGACATTGTAGCGGAACAGATGGTTCTTGCTCGTTCCCTCAACGTGAGCATTAGCACCAAGCAGACTTGCCATTATCGAAGCACCGAACTCCGTGGGTTTCTTGTACTTAATATCAAGCACCGACGACATTTTGTCGCCATACTTAGGCTCGAACGCACCTGCCGAAAACAAAATCGACGACACCATATCGGGATTTATAAAACTAAGCCCCTCCTGCTGACCCGAGCGAATCAACTGAGGACGATAGACTTCTATATCGTTGACAAACACCAAGTTCTCATCGTAATTTCCACCGCGCACATTGTACTGCGAACTAAGTTCGTTGTTGGACGACACCGACGGCAAAGCCTTCAATATATCCTCGAAACCGCCAGTCGTAGGGATTTTCATCGAAATCTGCGGATTAAGGCGCGTACCCGACACCTGCCGTTCGCTTGTCGCACCTATGTCGGCGGTCGGAAGCATCACTGCACCCTCGTTGAGTATTGCGGTAACCTGTTTGCGCTCGTTGGGTTTCAGTTTTATTTTCTGCGTAAATGGTTCATAGCCTAGAAACGAAATCTGCACCTCCAAATCCTGTCCTGCAGGAACGTTTATCTCGAAATAACCGGAAGCATCGGTCGAAGCACCTATGTTTGTCCCGACAACAATGACATTCGCGAACTCAACGGGTTTCTTATTGGCATCGCGCACATAGCCGAAGTAGGTGGCGTTCTGTGAAACAGCCGCCAGACCAACAACCGTCAGCAACAATGCTAATAAAAACTTCCGCATACCTATATAACTACAGCAGTGTCCTTTTATTGTTTGTCGTTAAGTTCGGGATACTCAATTCGCGAATGGTAGATGTTTTCAATCTTGGAAATGAGAATCTGCTTTGCCTTGCCAATCTGCTTCATTGTAATGTCAACGTCCTCGTACTGACCGTCCTTCATCTGCGCATCGACAATATTGTTGACAAGTGCTGAAATAGATTCGTGAGAATAAACCTTCAAGGTACGCGAAGCAGCCTCGATTGCATCGGCCATCATCATCACTATCAGTTCAATAGACTGAGGTTTTGGTCCCGGGTACTGGAATTTTGTAATGTCGGCGGTCTTGTCGGGATTTGCATTTACCCACGAATTATAGAAATAGCGTGTAACCGACGTTCCGTGATGCTGCTCTATGAAATCGACAATCTGGTCGGGCAACTTGTACTTGTTTGCAAATTCCACTCCCTTTGTCACGTGTGCAATAATCTTCTGTGCCGACTCCTCGTATGGCATTCCATCGTGAATATTCTTGCCACCATTCTGGTTTTCAATGAAATATTCGGGCGCGTATGTCTTGCCGATGTCATGATATCAAGCACCTGCACGGGCGAGAAGCGGCTTACCTCCTATCTCACGAACAACCGATTCTGCCAAATTGGACAACATTACAGAATGCTGGAAAGTTCCAGGAGCCTTCTCCGACAATTCACGCAGAGCAGGATTGTTAGTATCGCAAAGTTCTACCAAAGTAAAGCCCGATATAAAACCGAAAATTCTCTCGAAAATATACACGAACGGCAGATAAAGCAAAAGTGCCGCCGATGAAATTCCATAGTAAATGAACTCCTCGAGTTCCTGAGCCGAGAATGTCCCCAACCGCATCAGCGAGAATCCTGTATGAAGCAGCGAGTACGTCACGAAAACAACTATCAGGCTTATAAAAATCTGCTGTCTCTTAGATGTATTGCATAGGCTGAACATTCCTACCAAGCCGGTAACAGTCTGAATGAAAACAAACTCGAACCTGTTTACAGCGAAAAAACTGACAATGAAAATCGAAACGAAATATATCAAGAACGAAATGTCGAAGTCAATAAAAGTGACAAGCAGCAACGGCACAAGCACAAATGGTATTATGTTGATGCTCACCGACGAATACCTGAAAACCAAGAAAACCACAAGCGAAAGCAGAATCATCTGCAGCAGGACGAACATATTTTCGCGGATTCCCCATTTTTTACGTCGTCCAAACTTCAGCGAATAGTACAAGATTATCGCAAACAGAATAAGGAAAACTATTGTCACGCCGAGTTCCACCAGCCAGAACGACTTTCTGCCAGATGTATTTTCAAACTGCATCTTGTACGAATCGAGCAATCGCTTCGAATGTTCGTCAACCACCTTGCCCTTGGCGATTATAAGCTCGCCCTTATGCACCATTCCCGACATCGGCGGAACAGCATCTATCCGCGACTGCAGATAAAGTTCGTTAAGTTCTTCATCAATTTCGACATTAGTCACAAAAACCGTCTTCTCAATAAAATCACGGACATAAAAACCAGCAAGAGAATCTGCCGCATATACCTGACCGTCAGCAGTATAAAATGCAAGCATTTCATCCTTGGCAGAGGCCTTTGTGTAGAAGTCATCAATCAAATCCAACTCGCTGACATTGCCACGTACAACGCGAATCTTATTTCCAGCATTAGCATATTCCTGAGAATCAGACTGAGTTATCACTCCCTTACCATATATTGTAGTCAACTTATCCTTGAAACTCCGAACGAAAGCATCTGCCTTCTCCTTTTCAAGACCGGTCTTTTCGCCGATGGTCTTTTCAAGCAGCGAACTATTTGTATTCACAAACTTGTGTGCCTCCACCGTATCAAACGAATAATATGGGATAAAGTCGGCTACAATGCTGTCCTTTTCGGATTGAATGTCGTCGTCGGAACGGCAGACAGCAAAGTCGTAGGGTGCGTAAAGGTCGTCGTAGAGCCATTGCGCGCCCTTGTCGTATGAATATTCAAACTGGTTCTCTGTCGGAAAAATGAACACGGATACCGCCACGCTCACAGCGAAAAGCAATATTATGACAGCTAATTTATTTTTGTCTTTCATCCTAAATCTTGCAATATAAAATCGGGTGTAAAGGTACAAATAATTTACGACTTACGAAGTACGATTTACGATTCTGCCACGGCTCTTTCATTAAAAAACTAATTCGCGCACCCTGAGCTTCGTATACTACGGTACATTTAGACGCCCCTGAGCGTCAGTCGAAGGGAAGTCGAAATGAGCCTGTCGAAGTATCAAAGGGAAGGTTAATGTTGTATTAAATCATTTCGTCATCTTGACTTCCCTTCGTCCAGACTCAGTTCTGCGCAACAAGCTTGCTTCGTCTGTCGTTCAGTACATCGCAGCCAGCGGATTTATTCAAATGCTAACTGTTTGTATCATAAGCAACAACATTGTCCAAATGAAAGAGCCGTGTTTTTATGTTATAAAATATTAACAAAAAAGAATAGCGGTAATTAATTTTTAATAACTTTGCAGAAATTTAAAAACAATAAATATTATGGCTAAAATAAAAGTAGCAATTAACGGTTTTGGTCGCATCGGTCGTAATGTATTCAAGATTGCATTCGGACGCGACAATATAGAAATTATCGGTATCAACGACCTTACAGATACCAAGACATTGGCACACCTGCTGAAGTACGACTCGACTCAGGGCAAGTTCGACAAGGAAGTTTCCTACAACGACAGCGCAATCATCGTAAACGGCAAGGAAATTAAGATTAGTGCTGAAAGAAATCCTGCCAACATTCCATGGCCGGAAACTCCAGACGTAGTTATCGAATCGACTGGTCTTTTCACCAGCAAGGAAAGTCCTAAGGGCGGTTACCGCGACCACCTGAAGAACGGTGCAAAGAAGGTTATCCTTACCGTTCCAGCAAAGGACGACATCGATGCAATGGTTGTTCTTGGTGTTAACGAAGAAGTTCTTACTAAGGATGTTCAGTGCGTATCAAATGCTTCCTGCACAACCAACTGCCTTGCTCCTATAGCAAAGGTTCTCAACGACAACTTCGGCATTGAATATGGTCTTATGACTACTATTCACTCGTACACCAACGACCAGATTGTTCTCGACGGTCCACACAAAGACCTCAGGAGAGCTCGTTCGTGCGCTGTTTCGCAGATTCCTACCACTACAGGTGCTGCAAAGGCTGTAGGTAAGGTTCTCCCAGCTCTCAATGGCAAACTCGACGGTATGGCAGTTCGCGTACCAACCCCAACAGGATCATCAGTTGACCTCGTTTGCTTGTTGAAGAAGGACGTTACTATCGAAGAAGTTAACGCTGCAATAAAGAAGGCTGCAGAAGGTCCAATGAAGGGTATCATCGAATACTCGGAAGAACCTCTTGTTTCAATCGATATCGTTCACAATTCACATTCGTCAATTTTCGATGCTCAGTCAACTATGCTCAAGGGCCGCTTGTTGAAGACCTTGACTTGGTACGACAACGAATGGGGTTATTCAAACCGCGTTGCTGAACTCATCGAAAAGTTGAAATTCTAAAGAGATTTTCATATTCTTAAAGAAGGGAGAGCGAAAGTTCTCCCTTTTTTATTTTCAAAAACAATAGTTTCTTACAAATATTGTTATATTTGCCAGCGAAAACATTTAAATATGGCAAGAATATACGATATCAAAGCAATAACCAGCAACGGCAAGGAACTTGATTTCGGACAGTTTCGCGGAAAAGTCCTGCTGATTGTCAACACGGCAAGCAAATGCGGATTTACACCGCAATTCGCAGGATTGGAAGAACTTAACCAGAAATACAAGGACAAAGGACTTGTCGTCATCGGTTTTCCATGCAATCAGTTTGCACATCAGGATCCCGGTACAGACAGCGAAATTTCAAGTTTTTGCCAACTGAACTATGGTGTAACATTCCAAATAATGAGGAAAATAGATGTGAACGGAGAGAACGCTCATCCAATATTCAAATATCTGACAACAGAAGCCAGAGGGTTCCTCAGCAGAAAAATAAAATGGAATTTCACCAAATTCCTCATTTCACGCGATGGCACAAAAATCAAACGCTATCCGCCGACAAAAGCGCCAAAGAAACTCGAAGCCGACATTGTTGCCATGCTAAAATAGGCATTACGGGGCTTCTATTGCATTATAGCCAAAACCAACTATATCAAAACTATGTAAAAAAAGTCGTCCTATTCAGACGACTTTCTTTTATTAATTTAAAATCTACGTACAAGAATATAATTTAACACAGCATCCTTCGGTGTCACCTGACGGATATACGACGAACCTGTGTCGTAAGAAACAATATAGGAGATTGCATTTCCTGCATCCTGCTCATCGGATGTCCAGAAACCAGAATCGGAATTAAGCATTTGATTATCTACACCATAGTCTATAAGTGCCTGCATTTCAACACTTGTCGGCAGATACCAGTCTGTCTTTCCGCCTTGTGCCGACTGATAGCACTTCAGTGCTGCATAGTCCTCATTAAATCCAATTCCGTTGTGATAACTTACAATAGCTTCCGTATTTGTCCTACCAGAAACATTAATGGAACTCGGAGCATCGGTATAGATTGCTATGCCAGCAGTAGATCCCCAGATTGCAGAGTCTGCCATCTCCTCCTGACCCATATTTTCTCCAATATAACATTCAAGAGCAAATCCATTTGCATCGTCAACATAGAATATTCTGCCGCCGCCAGGACCAACGTCACCCAAATCAAGTGTCTCGGCAGTCTGTTCTTCGGTATTGATATACTCATCAACAACCTTTATATATGCCCAGTACCTATAATTTGTACCCTTGTGCAAGTTATTAAGGACAAACTCCTCTGTTCCGCTTGACGACGAATACTTCTTTACTGTATCGTATGTTGGATTGTTATCGCCAACTACAGAATATATAATACCGCATTCACAATCGCTTCTGCCGCTTGCGTCAACATAGCACGAAACAGTCAAAGAATGCGTCGTACGTGAAGAAGCATCAAGTTGCAACGATGAAACGCTAGGTATATTTTGAGGAACAGATGCTACAGATAAAAGATCGCCACAAACCTCGTAACCTGTTGTTGTTACTGCGTATGCCGCATAATATACAGTCTTTTCAACTATAGGCAGATTCAGCCTCGAAACAAACCTTCCTGACATTAGCGAAGCAGTTGACCTACCATTAAGGGCATTAATACTAGAAGGCACATCTCCCATATCGTAGAATCCGTAAACGAATCCTACTTCGGAGAATTCATATCCTGCATCGCTGATAATGCTACCCTGCAAATCGACGTATGCACCTGTCAATGTTTCATTAATCTGGCTGGACTGAATCCTAATATTCTCTGGATTCTGCGGGACAGAAAACATTCTAACTGCACCATAGTATGGCTGTTCCCTGAATGTCGCGTATGCACGGAATACGTAAGTTGCTCCTTCCTGTAAGCCTTGAACACTGGAAGAGAAAGTAATAATATTATCCCTTGTCGACACATCTGAAGCAGGGAACAGGAACGAATTGTTACGATAATAATCAAGGTTTGAAGAATTTGCCACATAATTACTATATGTATCGAAAACAAAGCCCATCTCTGCCACACTGTCAGGGGAATTTCCGTCAAGCACAACGACACGACCAGCCACATCAACACTTTCCATAGTAATGTTGCCTGCTTCGTTGGTAACAACGCTTATGTCTCTCGCAACATTATCGTTGGTCGAAACCTCTATAACACGGCTATAGCAATAATTCAATGTCGTATCCGACTCGGAGAATGCAAAAGCCCTCATGCAGTATTGAGTATTTCGTTCCAAACCTCTTAACACTACGGAGAATTTATTTATCGAAGACTCTCCATTCCCTTCGTTTTCATGATCTGCATAATAATACTCTATAATCCAATCACGACTATCAGTTTCATTATCAAATGTAAAATCATCAGCAGACTGATAAGTATCATAAACCGATTTTTTTACAAGCATCATACCGACTTCACGAATAGGTCTAGTAGCTGCATTTTCAAGGATTTCACCGTATGCGACAATATAGTTGCCATAAATCTCATCTTCGCGAGGCTGATATATGTAAATTCTGCTAGATCCTGCCCTCAGCACTATCTCCACCGAAAGCATATCCATTCCATCTGTATAAATCATCACAGCCGATTCGCCAAAAACATAGTACCCGTCGACCTCGGCTTCAATTACAACGCGGAACTCAACATCCTTGCGGACATAAATCTTGTCACCTACAGACACATCATTGGTATAGAAACCACTTTCATTAGGATCAGAAAACAAACAGTTGTAAACTATCTCCTCATCTCCATATATAATTTTAACCGTAGCATCAAACGATTCTACAGCGCCCTTGTTCTGTGTATTGTAACCTTTTTTCAGTTCAAGCCTCAAAAAGCCAGCATTCCCTAAATCAAGCACATCCTTGCGGCATCCCACAAGTGCAACCATCAGTATAACCGATATAAACAGAACGACTCTTTTCATAATTTAGAATATTTTCTTTGACAACTTGATATAAAAATTGAACTTCTGACTGTCCCTGATATTCTGATTTTCAGTCTTAACGTAAACAGGCTGAGCGAATACACACATAAGGTCAATACCCCAATATGAGAAAGCTATTGCCGCCCTTACGTCAATGGAAGTATAATCCTGATTAGACTTCGCTGTTGGGAATTCGTTTATTTCATCAGTCCAAGAATAAGTATGCTTGTGATATATTGTTCCTGCCGAACTGTTCATTACGGCGAAACCTGCATGTAACGACATCCAGCTCAAAACAGGATAATCGAACGACGTATTGCACGAAAGGAAATTTCCATTTGAAGTAACATAATTGATGTTTTCCTGACCAGTCTGCAGAACATTAGCGTCATCGTAGTAAGGAACAGACATTGTAATGTCACGCTTGCACTTCCCGCTTAGGCGGTACGAAATGTTGTTGTAAATCCTGAAATATGCGTGACGATACTGGAAAGTATTCGAGAATATGTAGTCGAAACTACCGGTACCCATCGGAACTATGTATCCCTTTACCGTACGGTTCTTGTTTCCTGTCGGGAACGAGGTGGTAAATGAGATGCAGTCGAAAATCTTAGGATACTGGAATTTGTAAGACAACTCAGCACTAATGTCACCCAGACCACCGTATGCAGCCACATAACCGTGCGAATACTTTGCTTTCTTCTGAATATAAAAAGGAATTGCAACAGTCAGGCTTACGCCTTTATAGCCAATAGACAGAGGTACGTTCAAATACTTACTCATCGAGCTGAAGCCTACTTCTGCCGAAATTCCATACTGGAAATCCTTTTCCGACGGAGTAAAGTTGTTATCCGTTTCGGCAGCACC
The DNA here is from genome assembly GCA_905233405.1 of uncultured Bacteroidales bacterium. Taxonomy (GTDB): domain Bacteria; phylum Bacteroidota; class Bacteroidia; order Bacteroidales; family ML635J-15; genus Bact-19. The sequence continues at coordinate 21,145 of CAJOEG010000012.1, forward strand.
AGGAACGTTAATACCGTTCCCGTTAATCAACGGGTCATCAAAATTCGTAGGATTGTCCTGCAATGTCTCCACATTTTCGGGATAAACAACCAACCCTCCGATATTCTGAGCCTTACCAACAAATATTGATACACAACCAATTACAAGGCTTAAAACCAAAATTCTAAACGAGTTGCTGATATAATCTCTCATACTTTACAATTTTATATAAAACGCAAAGATAATTAAAAAAAATTGATTTATGCGTTTTTAAACGAAAAAAGTTTTTATAGGATTACGGCTCTTTCATTTAACCGCCCCCCTGAGCCTGTCAAAGGGTAAGGTTAATACGCATTATATCATTTTGTCACCTTGACTTCGACAAGCTCAGCCAACGGATTTATTCAAACGCTAACTATCTGTGTCATAAGCAACAACATCATCAAAATGAAAGAGCAGTGTTATATGATTTGAATGGCTGACGCCGTTTCTATGGCTTCGCCTTTTTTGTAGAAGCCGCAAAATTTTGCGGCTGTACAAACGAATAATTATTTGTGTGCGTTTAATTTTAGATGGGATTGATGTCTAACCAGTCAAAAGAAGACCAGTCGAGCTGTCAGTCTGTGAGACCGTTAGACTGCTAGACTGTGAGACCGTTAGACTGTCAGCCTTTTTATCATCGCCACCGCCTGAGCGCTTATCCCCTCTTCCCTGCCTTCAAAACCCAAACCTTCAGTTGTGGTTGCCTTTACTGAGACTTGCGATTCGTCAATTCCAAGAACTGCAGCCAATGTCTTCTGCATTTCGGGGATAAATGGCTTAATTTTAGGCTTCTGCAAGGAAACTACCGAATCAATATTGCCAATCTCATATCCTTTTTCTTTCACAAGACTATAAGTTTCCTTTAGCAATATCTTGCTGTCGATGCCCTTGTATTTAGGGTCGCTGTCTGGAAAATGATAGCCTATGTCACGAAGATTGGCAGCACCGAGCAGCGCATCACATATTGCATGGATGAGCACGTCACCATCGGAATGCGCCACACAACCCCTATTATAAGGAATTTGGATTCCTCCGAGGAAGAAATCCAAACCATCCTTTAACTTATGAACATCGTAACCTATTCCTATCCTATACATTATGACTTTCTTGCTTCTCTTTCTGCCTTCTTTGCCTCACGCTGTTCCTTGGCGAGTCCACCGAAATCGAATGTAAGCGTGAATCTCAAAGTATTCTGCAACGGACTAGTTCTTCCTCCTGTCGGAATCAAATATGCGAAATCAAGGCCAAACACATTGAGTCTCAAACCAGCACCAACTGTAAAGTATTTGCGGTTGCCCTTGTATGCGTGCTCGTGGAAATATCCCATTCTAACAGCGAATTGCTTCGAGTAGCAGTATTCCAATCCGAGCGAAAAAGTTATTTCCGCCAATTCTTCACGGAAACGCGACGGCTTTCCATTGTGTACAAATGGTGTTGCATCGCCGGGAGCATCCCACCACGATGTGAACAAAGCCGCGGGAACAGAGACATTAGGATCCTTACCATACTTTATATTCTGGGTTCCACCAGCTGTTACAGTATCGCCATTAGGCATAACTTCTCCAACCTGATAGTATGTAGGTGATGACGGCACAAGCAACTTGTTGAAATCGCAAGTGAACAGCAAGTCATTATGCTCGTCGAAGCTAAGCATATAGCCGACACCGGTACGGAAATTGGTTGGAATGAAGTCGCGCTTTTCATTCGATGTGTACGAAATCTTTGACCCGATGTTAGAAATGTTCAATCCCCACATAACCGTCGATTTCAAGTTTCCTGTCATAAGTTCATCGTTCTTGTAGTAGAACGAAACATCAGCCGCTACAGAAGTTCCTGCTTTCGACGAAACCCCACTTGCTACATCCTGACCTCCAGTAAGATTGCTATATATAAACCTCATCGCAACAGAACCAGAGAAATTCTTTGCAAGCAAACGTGCATACGATATGTCCAACGAGAACTCACGCGGACGGAAGTTCATAATTGTAACATTGTTTATGTCCTTGAACGTCATACTGCCCAGATCAAAATACAACAAAGATGCCCCAATCGCATTCTGTGCATCAAACTTATAGTAACCCGACAAATACGCAAGGTTCATATCCGACACCAAAGCACGAAGCCACGGAGTATATGATATTGGAACACCGAAATCATTTTCAATGAACACATATTTTGAAGGATTCCAGTGCTGCGAATTGCCATCAGGAGTAGTAGCCACACCTGCATCCCCAAGAGCACCTGCCCTTGTATCAGGAGCAATAGTCAGAAAAGAAACTGCAGTTGAAATTGTATTCGGCGCATTACGACCATCAATTGTAGTACCATCACTGTTTGTCTGCGAATATCCACATATACTTGCAAGTAAAAGTATTGCAATTAGAAACGAAAATCTTCTTGTCATACTAAAAATTTTTGTCTGCAAAAATACATAAAATAAAACTCTCATATAACGCAACAGAAGATTTTTTATTGCATCACTACGAGAGTTTTTTGAAAAATATAAGACGAAATCAATGTTTCACAAAGAACAATCGACTAAATCATCCCACGAAACGCATTTTTAAGTTTACTAAAAAACGACTCGTTTCGCTTGCTTTGCGGGTTGAAAGACTCGGATTCACGCATCTGTTCGAGCAATTTCTTGTCGTCCTTTGACACATCGTTTGGTATGAAAACATTAATTCTTACCAGCAAATCACCGTGTCCGTAACCATTGATGTCGGGCAACCCCTTGCCTTTCAGTCGCAAAATCTTACCTGACTGTGTTCCTGGCTCCACCTTTATCTTCACCTTGTTGCCAATGGTAGGAATTTCGGCACTGCAACCCAAAATCGCATCGGGTATACCTATATATAAATTATAGATAAGGTCTATTCCATCACGCTTAAGTTCGGGATGCTCCACTTCCTGGATTGCAATCAACAAATCGCCGTTTATGCCACCGTGACGGGCTGCGTTTCCCTTGCCATCCATCGAAAGCTGCATACCTTCATAAACGCCAGCAGGAATTTTCAGTTCAATGGTCTCCTCGCCAGAAACAATACCCTCGCCGTAGCAGGATGTACACTTATCCTTTATTACCTTGCCCGAACCACCACAGGTTGAACAAGTTGAAGAAGTCTGCATCTGACCAAGCATAGTGTGCATAACGCGCGTCTGCACGCCACGGCCGTTGCAAGTCGGACAAGTAGAACTCGAATTGCCGTCCTTCTCACCAGTACCATGGCAAGCCGAACAAGACACATATTTCTTGACCTTGATTTTCTTGGTTGTGCCGTTTGCAATCTCCTCGAGTGTAAGCTTTACCGTCACACGTAGGTTGGTACCACGATTTACAACTCGTCTGCCACCGCCACTGCGACCACCGTCTCCACCAAAGAAACTGCTGAAGCCACCGCCTCCGCCAAAGTTAAATCCGCGTCCGAATACGCTATTGAGAACATCGTTGAGATCGAAATCGGCGAATCCGCCACCGAAACCACCGCCAGCGCCGCCATTCATTCCTGCAAAACCGAACTGGTCGTAACGAGCCTTCTTGTCAGGGTCGCTAAGCACAGAATAAGCCTCGGCAGCCTCCTTGAACTTCTCCTCGGCATCCTTGTCACCCGGATTGCGGTCAGGATGATACTTCAATGCAAGTTTACGATAAGCCTTCTTTATTTCGTCTGGCGTCGCATTCTTGGCGACACCAAGCACTTCGTAATAATCTCTCTTTTCCATACAAAATCCTCCTACTGACCAACGACAACCTTCGAATAGCGAACTACCTTGTCGTTAATCTTGTAGCCTTTCTGAATCACATCAATAACCTTTCCTTTTTTCGACTCGTCCTCAACGGGGAACTGCGTCACTGCCTCGTGAAAATCGGTGTTGAAATCCTCGCCCAAAGCCTGAATTTCGGTCAATTCCTGCGACCTTAGATAATCCATAAACTTCTGGTATATAAGTTTTACACCTTCCTTGGTAGCGTCCACATCGGCAGTTTCAAGATGTTCCATAGCACGGTCTATGTCGTCAATTACAGGTAAAAAGTCGTGCAGCATCGAAGCCTTTACGCTCTCGCGAAGTTCGAGTTTTTCCTTGGCAGTACGTTTCTTGAAATTGCTGAATTCTGCCACCTGACGCATATACTTGTCCTGAAGTTCCTCGAGCTTGCGGTTCGACTCTGCCAATTCGTCCTTCAATTTTCTGTCAGAAAATCCGAAACGCGACTTTTTCTTCTTGCCGTGTTCTGGTTCAGCATCAACTTTCTTTTCTTCGGCAGAAGTTTCCTCAACTTTCGCCTCTGCAGTTTCATCTACTTCAACTTCTTTATTTTCAACATTTTCTGTTGCTTCTTCCATTTTCTTTTCTTCCTGTATGTTATCGTTTTCCATATCTTTTTAAATAAAATGACACTGCTTGATTTCAAAAATTCTGCCACACGACAAAATATGACAAAATTGCAGTAGGGGCGCATTGCAATGCGCCCCTACTGCAATTTATTTGTTAGCTTCGTAATCCTTTATCAACGCCTCGCAAAGCCATTTTGCCAAGGCCTGACGGTTGTTTGCATCAAGGAGACGCTTTCGGTCGCGCTCGTTGTTGATATTCCCTGCTTCCATAAATGCAGCAGGTGGAATCACGCGCTTTATAACTAACAGATTTCGTTCCTCAACCGTACCAAAATAGCCTCTATTGGGCTGAAACTTAGCATATTTCTGACGGAAAACATTGTACATTCGCTCGGCAAGAGCCTTTCCTTTACTGCTACCGTGGCAATAGTAGAAAAATGCATCAACACGCTGGTTGCTAGCGCGCGAATCGAGATGAATCTCCACAACACGTTGATACTTAACAGTCTTATTTTCGTAATACAGTTTATTCACAGCATCAGCACGCTCAATTAGACGCTGATTCTTGTCACGACTGATTCCAAAACCTGGATAATAGTACTCATCGTAGTCGATTTTCAGGATTTTGCCACTGCGAATGCCATCGTCGGGGTCGTCGATAATCATATACACTTTGCCAGACTGCTCCTCTATGCATCGTGCTAACCTAAGCGTAATGTCGTATGCATACTCATCCTCCGAAATCATCACACCATCGACGTACGAAGTAGCACCAGGGTCAGGTCCGCCATGACCTGCAATGAGATAGAATATTGCACCTTTGAGTGCCGTTCCCTTTATAGTGTCGGCAATACGAAGTTCCATCCTTGCCTGTGGCATTGGATGCGTAGCGGTATCTGGAACGCATATTGACGGAGTAGAATCGGAAACTGCAATCGAATCCGGCTTTACGCACAACGCGGGAACGGTATCAATGACGACAATATGTTCAGGCTTTATGGTATCGTGCTTTTCGGGCAAAAGATAGGTTTCACCAAGAATTAATTGGTCTTCTAGTTGGATTTTGTCCTTGTTGATTTCCAAAAACTTATGGTAGTAATCTTTTGCTTCGTAGCCGTTTTCACGGAGAATCTTATAGATTCCGTCTCCTTGCTTGGCAACAACCGTGCGTACCGAATCGCTTTGCGCCGACACCAGCGAAGCAAAACAAATGCACGAAAGCAAAAATATAAGTCGCATTTTCATCGGGTGCAAAATTACAGACAAAGCCATGCCCTACCAACAAATAGCGCACAAAGATTTTAACGCGGCGCTGTTGAACAAAGATTGAAAAAACAACCTAATTTTTACCTCTGTTTTTCTGCTACAAAAAGAATGGTTTGGAGTTTTTCTCCCAAAACACAACTTAACAAAATGTTAAAACCAAGGCATTTTTGTTAAAATTTTGAGTTATAATATTTATTACCAATAATTTACATTTTAGCAAAACTTGTAAATTTCCCTTTGAAAAACCTAGTAAAACTTGTAAATTTGCACCTAAAAAAGATAGTAAAACTTGTAACTGAAACTTTTGACACAATGGAAAGACTGGCAATAAAAGATTTGGAATCGTGGTACGAAAGCAAGCGCAGAAAACCGCTTGTCATTTGGGGCGCAAGACAGATTGGCAAAACATATCTCACCAAAGAACTGTTTGCAAAGAAACATTTCCGCGACTTTGTATATATCGACTTGAAAAAGGACAACCAGTCGGCAGACTTCTTTTCAACGACATCAAACCCAGAAGAATACCTTAAATATATCGAGACTAGGTTTTCAAAACGGATAAGTCCCGACTTGCCATTGATATTCGACGAAGTTCAACAATGCCATCAGGTGTTGTCGTCGCTGAAATATTTCTGCCAGGACTACCCCGAACTGCCAATAATCGCCACTGGCTCACTGGTACGCCTTTCTATTCGTCAACAAAGCAAATCAGACAGCAACGACTTCCTTTTCCCTGTGGGCAAGGTCGATTCGCTCTTTGTGTATCCGATGACTTTCGAAGAGTACCTTATGAACACTAACAAAATACTGCTTGAAAGAATAAGGTCGGCATACGAAACCATCACCCCGCTGCAACCATACGAGCACGAACTTGCAATGGATTTGCTCCACGAATTTTTAAGCATCGGCGGACTTCCCGAAGCACTTGACACTTTCATCGGAGAAAAATCGTATGTGGAAGCCAACAAAGTAATCGGCAGTGTATATTCCAACTATCTTGATTATATTAACACATATAATATTTCAAATGAAACGATTTTGAAAACACGCAACCTATATGGAAACGTATTTAAGCAACTAAATAAAGAAAACAAGAATTTCAAAATTACGAAAATAGAAAAAGGAAAATCTAACCGCGATTATTCTAATGCTTTCCAATGGCTTGAACTTGCAAAAATCATCTACCGCAGCCGAAGAATGACAGGAAAAGTAACCATTCCATTGGTCGAAGATGCAGAAGGACTATTCCGCATATACCTTTGCGACGAAGGAATGTTCACCTACCAGAGCAAGACTTCACAGGCAGACTTTTTTGTCAAAGACAGGCGCAACACACTTTCAGGCATCTTCTACGAGAATTATGTTGCCGATGAATTTACAGCGAAGGAGATTCCTTTGTACTTCTGGACTGGAAAAAACTCCAACGAATTCGAGTTCATTGTCGAAAATCAAGGCTCGGTACTGCCAATTGATGTCAAGAAAGGCGACAGCAAGTTGAATTCGCTCGAAAGTTTCAGGAATTTCAATCCTAGGAGCACGGCAATAAAGATTTCGGCTGGCAACTTTGGTTACAATGCGGAACGCGACATACTTACTATTCCGCAATATGCAGTATTTGCACTCGCCGACAACCTAAAACGCAATGACACTCTACCCAACAAAAGGCATTAGCAAAACTTGTAAATCTGCACCGAAAAAAGGTAGTAAAACTTGTAAATCCAAACCAGAAAAACCTAGTAAAACTTGTAACAAACGCTTGCAACATATTAATTATAAATCAAATAGTATTTTTGCAATTTTTAGCACAAAATACGGACAAAAATTTGTCATTTTTTCAATGTGCAAATCATCAAAAATAGGATTGATTCGCTAAACAATGTTGTCTGGATTTGCAATCCAGACGATGTGAATTTTAAATTTCTGCGACAATTTTCTACCCTCGCAAAAAAGCATTATCTTGCGCAAAAATTCAGCGCGTGGAAACTAAGTACAACCTCATCAGCATAATGGGCGCAACGGCAGGCGGGAAAACTGGCGTTGCCGTACACCTTGCCAAAGCACTCNGCCGACAGCCGTCAAGTTTATCGCGGAATGGACATCGGAACAGGCAAAGACCTCGACGAATACACAATTGACGGGCAAACCATCCCCTACCACCTCATCGACATACTTGATGCTGGAGAAAAATACAATGTCTTCGAGTACCAGAGCGATTTTTTCAAAGCCTACGACGACATACGCTCGCGCGGAATGATTCCTGTACTTTGCGGTGGCACAGGACTTTACATCGAATCGGTTCTTAAAAACTACAACCTCCCAAATGTTCCAGAAGACAAAAATTTACGCAAATCACTGGAAGACAAAACAATAGAAGAACTCGAAATTATACTTCGCACATACAAACCATTGAACAACAACAGCGACTACGACACCGCCAAGCGTGCAATCAGAGCAATAGAGATTGCCGAATACACCAAACGCAATTCTCTCAGCACGACTAGCAACCGGAACCTCAACTCGCTGAACATAGGCATCATTTTCGACCGCGAGCAACGTCGCCAGCGCATAACAGCACGACTGAAGCAACGCCTCGAAAACGGCATGGTCGAAGAAGTTGAACAACTCGTCAAGAATGGCATTTCGTACGAAAACCTTGAATACTACGGACTGGAATACAAATATCTGGCATGGTACCTGCAAGGCAAAATAAGTTACGATGAAATGTTTGAGCAATTAAACACTTCCATCCATCGCTTCGCAAAACGCCAGATGACATGGTTCCGCAAAATGGAACGCGACGGCATCAAAATCCATTGGCTCGACGGAAACCTGAGTATGGAAGAAAAGGTTGGAAGGATATTGAAATTAATGGAATATTCGAAAATTTGAGAATTTGATGATTCGAAAATTTCCTCACAAACATTTCCGTTATAAAAGAAATTTTTGGTACAAATATTTCCGACATAAAAGAAAAAACTACCCATTCGAACGCATCATTTAGACTCCATAATCGTCATTATAATTGTTAATAAAAATGTAATTCTACAATATTGCATTGAAAATATTTGAATTAAATTTGCGGGCGAAACAAAAACAAAATGCGTAAGGTATCAATAATAATTTTAGTCAGCGCAATAGTCCTGTTATCAGCATCTTGCGAAAGACAGAACCCTCCAGCATCGTCAAAACTCACAAACCTAAAGGACTCGGCAAGCTACGCAATGGGAATAATTCTCGCCCAGCAGTACCTCGACGAGCAGATGGACACACTTATGAACCGCGACCTTACGCTGAACGGCATAACCGACCTGATGAAAAACGACACGTCCCTCCTATCTCACGACGAAGCCGTTGATGCAATCAGCACATATTCGCGACAAATACTAGACATTAAATATAGTGGTATAAGGAAAGACGGAGAAGATTTCTTGCAAAAGAACCTTTCCAACACTGGAATTATCCAGACGACAAGCGGACTGCAATATAAGGTAATCGCTGAAGGCAACGGCAAGGAACATCCATCAGTATCGGACAATGTAACCATAAAGTTTGAAGGCAGAAAAATTGACGGTACTTTGTTCGGAAGTACTGGCGACACCCCATCGGAAAACAACCTGATGAGTCTGCCTCGCGGTCTCGCCGAAGGAATAACACTTATGACACCTGGTGCAAAATACAAGTTCTTCATCCCATATTACCTCGCTTTCGGAGAAACAGGCTACCAGACGGTAGAACCCTACTCGACGGTAATTTTCGATGTCGAACTGATTGAAATTGTTAAGAAATGATTTTTTCAAAACCGAAAGTTTTTCCTTTCGGTTTTTTTTTGATTTGAAACGAAGAATAGAAAAATATAAATAGCAAAGATGATGAAAAACAAGAGTTTAATTTCCATCAGCGACTACACGAAGGAAGAATATTTCCGCATCCTCGAAGTCGCAGCAGAATTTGAGAAGAACCCCAACCAGAAACTGTTGGACAACTATGTTGTCGCATCGTTGTTCTTTGAACCATCGACACGTACTCGTCTTAGTTTCGAGACAGCAATACAGCGTCTGGGCGGAAGAGTAATCGGTTTCAGCGAAGCAACCAACACCAGTCAGGCAAAAGGCGAATCGTTCAACGACACGATAATGACAATCAGCAAATACGCCGACCTTATCGTAATGCGCCACCCGATTGAAGGAAGCGCACGCTACGCAAGCGAAATCTCGCGTGTACCTATTATTAATGCCGGCGACGGTTCTAACCAGCACCCGACACAGTGCCTACTCGACCTCTACTCAATCTACAAAACGCAGGGTACCCTCGAAAACCTCAAGCTCTGTCTGGTGGGCGACCTCAAGTACGGACGTACAGTTCACTCTTTGCTAATGGCAATGTCGGAATTCAACCCGACTTTCAACTTCATATCGCCGGCAAGCCTTAGAATGCCACAGGAATACAAGGACTACCTCGACTCGAAAGGAATCAAGTACAACGAGTACGAAGAGCTCGAACCGAACATCAAGGATGCCGACATAGTCTATGTAACACGCGTACAGCGCGAACGCTTCTCCGACCTGCTTGAATACGAAAAGGTTAAGAACGTTTACGTCCTCAAGAACAAGATGCTCGAAGGCACAAAGGACAATATGAGAGTTTTGCACCCACTGCCACGCGTAAACGAAATCGACACCGACGTCGACTCGAACCCGAAGGCTTACTACTTCGAACAGGCCGAAAACGGCGTATATACGAGAATGGCAATCATTGCACTTATTTTAGGTCTTAAATAAATCGTAAAGTTATGAAAGAAGAATTAACAGTAAAGGCTATCGAAAACGGAACCGTTATCGACCACATTCAAGCCGACAAATTATATAAGATATTGTCTATCATTGGTATAGAAAACTTCGACACTCCAGTTTTCTTCGGCAACAACCTGCCAAGCAAGAAGTACGGAACCAAGGCTATCATCAAGATTGCCGACAGGTACCCGAGCGACGACGATGCCAACAAGATTGCCCTCATCGACCCAAAGGCAGTCATCAACATCATCAAGGACTTCAAGGTTGTTGATAAGCGCAAAGTTGAACTTCCAGAGAAAATTGAAAAATTTGTAAAGTGCTTCAACCCCAAGTGCATAACCAACCACGAGAAAGTTGCAACCAAGTTCACAGTAGTAAAGAAAGACGGAAAAATAGGTCTGAAGTGCCGCTACTGCGAAAAGATCACTTGGGAAGACAACATTGAAATAATTTAATTATCTTTTTATTGCTCATAAAAGCCTCTAATCTGTGTGATTAGGGGCTTTTTTAATAACTAGTCCCTAATGAAAGCATTAGTGAAAGCGTGGTTTATTTTCCACATATCGAACCTTTCCTTTTCCTTTTGTCTTTCTTCTGCATCACTTTTTCTACCTGATATTATGCTCTGGTTTAGTTCAAATCCGAGAATCAGCGATATTGATGTGAGATACAACAGCATCAACACTATGATTATAGTACCGATTGAGCCGTATATCTTGTTGTAGTTGGCAAAGTTGTTGAGGTAGAACGAGAATCCCGACGAACATAGAATCTGTACTATGGTTGCCAGAATCGCACCGGGCGAGATAAACTTGTAACGACTTTTCTTCGAGGGGGCAAGATAGTAAAGAAATGATATTGCCATAAAGTACAGGAACACGATTATCAACCACTTGGCAATGTGCAAACAGACATACCAGAATGTGCTGTCGGCAATTGTTGTATGATGAGTTACTAAATGGTCAATGTATTTTGATCCGCCAATTATCACCGTCATAGCAGCAACTATCAATGTACACAATATTAGAACCATCGCTATGGAAATCAGTCGCTTGCTAACAAGATTTCGCCTGTCCACGTGGTGGAACGAAGCGTTGAATGCCTCTATGATTGCAAGAATGCCGTTCGAAGCAAAGAACAGCGAGGTTATGATACCGAACGACAGCAAGGTTCCGCTCGGATTGAGTATTGTGTCAGATATAGTGTCGAAGAAAACTTCGTAGATTGCTGGCGGCATCATTTCGGTTATCACTCCCATTAGGGTGTCTTGAAATCCAGGAATCGGGACGAATGGAATCAAGCTGAACCCGAAAATCAGCAAGGGAAAAATTGCTGAGAAAAGACTGTAAGTAACGCTTTTGGCACGGATGGTAAACGAGCCTTTCGACAAGCCTGTTATGAAAAAGTTTCCAATATAGTAAAGTGAAAATCCGCCGAAGCCCGGTATGACAATCTTGTCGCCAATGATTTTTATCATGGCATCGAGCCTTTCGAGAAAACCGAAGAGCAGGGCGCGAAAATTGAACTTTTTCATTTTGGCAGAACCTTATTTTACTGCCTTCAAACTGAGGTCGAGACTTTTTATCTGGTGTGTAAGGGCACCAATCGATACGAAATCGACACCGCATTCGGCATACTGACGTATGTTGCTGAGGGTTATGCCACCACTCGATTCTGTTTCAACCTTGCCACCGATGATTTTTACAGCTTCGCGTGTGGTTGGAATGTCGAAGTTGTCGAGCATAATGCGGTCAACACCACCAATGCGCAATACTTCGCGGACATCATCGAGGTTGCGGGTTTCGACTTCGATTTTAAGGTTACGGCCAGTGTCCTGCAAGTACTTGCGAGCCTTTGCAACAGCCTTTTCGATACCGCCTGCATAGTCGATGTGGTTGTCCTTGAGCATTATCATGTCGTACAGACCTATACGATGGTTTGTTCCGCCGCCGATCTTCACAGCTTCCTTCTCAATAAGACGCAGTCCAGGAGTGGTCTTGCGGGTATCAAGCACCTTGGTGTGCAGTCCTTGCAGTTCCTTGACATATTCTGCTGTGACTGTGGCGATACCGCTCATACGTTGCATAAAGTTAAGGATTGTGCGTTCGGCGCGAAGAATGTCGTGCTGCGGACCGCTGAGTTCAAACACGATGTCACCTTTTTTAATCGGTGTGCCATCCTGAATAAAAATATTGAGTTTCAAATCTTTGGAAAGGTAGTTGCAGACGGCTTTTTCCACTTCAACACCAGCGATTATGCCGTCTTGTTTTACAAGCAGTTTCGCCTTTCCTTGTTCCGACTTGTCGATGCACGACAGCGTCGAGTGGTCGCCGTCGCCCAAATCCTCTTCAAAGGCTCTTGCGATGAGCGAGGTTAGATATTTTTCTGGAATCATTGTTCTTCTTCTATTCTTAACTGGTGAATTAACGGAGTGCCCGACTGTTCCTTAACGAGGAAATAAACGCGGAACTTTTTTCCGTTTGCTACTTCGAGAGTGCCGATTGCGTACTGTGCTTCACTCTTTCCGCCTTGATGCAGAAGGGTGAAGTTTTTCGGCGAGTTTTTCTCGAAAAAGTTCTTTACCACTTGTTCAGCTTGCTGACGGCTGTAAACCGACTCGGTTTCAAGAATTGCCACTTCGACCGAATTGTTGAAATACTTTGAAAGTTCGGTAGAATTTCCAACCTTCATTGCATCGAAAACCTTAGGTGGAATTGCCGAAAATGCCGAAAAAGTAATCAGCATTGCAAGCGCTGTCAATATTAACCTTATGTTTTTCATACTCTAAAGTCTTTTTTAAGTTGCTATAGTTGTATGCAAAAAATAAACCAAATTTTTCAGATGCAAAGTTAGCCATTAATTCAGAAGTCCGAAGTTATTACCTTGCATTTTATACATTAATTATTAACAAGTTCAGTCTCTTAAAAATAGCTGTCTGAACTTCGGCTTGATTTCTATAGATTCGCCAAGCGACTTGAACATATTTTCACCTGCTTTATTTGATACTTCTTGTCCGTCAATTGTGTACGAACTTTCCAATTTGTCCTTTTCGAAATCGTACATCTGGAATTCTTCGCAAGTACGGTATGTTTTGCTATCCTTGAGCATTACGCATCGCGTATAGAAGCATCCTGTTCCGCATCCGCCAGCGGCACCAATGGCGCTATTGCTATAAAAGGTGAAATTTGTCTTGAAATATGTTGACGAAAGCATCCGTATTTCGCCTGCGACTATTGAATAGATCGCCTGATATTCTTCGTTTTGCGACGAAAGCCACAATTCTGGATTGCCGTCCTCGTCGAAGTCGTAGAGGATATATTTTGTAAAATCTGAGTCTTCAAAATCATCGTACATTTCATCGTACTCTTTACGAAGAACGTCAAATTTCTCAATCTCAGCAGAATGATAATAAAGTTCCATCCCGTCCCATTTGTAAATATGTCTGATGGATGAATACCAGTTCATAAAGTATTCGTTTACAACGATATCCTTGCCTTTTCGTGGTAACAGATAGGTTATTGGATGGTAGCTGTCGTTGAATGAAGGGGTGAATTTTGACAGTTCGTTGTACTCGGGCGTGAGTGTGCCTTCGTCAGGGTCGTAATCGTAAAACAGGATTATCTGGCCAATGCTCAGTCCGTGCATTTTCTGGAACATGAATACCAAAAGGCGATGTCCGTTGCTTCGTTTCCACACGCAAGCCGAGAACGATTCGCCGTCGTCACCAAGTTCAAAGGCCGATACATAACCATTGGGACTGTCAACAACTATATTGTAGTCGCCATCGCCGTCGTTGCTAACGGGATTTTTCAGCAGGTCGGTGGTCGGACGATTGTGCCATGTGCCATTGAATGCCCTTACGAGCGAAAGAATGCTTCCATCCTTAACGCCTGTGATTGTTTTCTTTTCCCAACCGTCGCTAATCTGGTCGATTGTAACATAATTCTGCGCTGTAACTGTATGTGCAGAAAGGGTAACGAGTAAAAATGTGAGTATGTTTTTCATGAATATATTTTTTATTCTTTTATCATTTTTGATGGCATAATGCGATCTATAATTGCAAAATTGTCGTATGTGTGGAATATCACAGTCCATCTGTGATTGACAATTGATAATGTCTTAGCATTTGGATGAATCTGTTTTGCGGTAAGATAATTGCTATGCTTATATATGCCAGCAGTATAACTTAGCGAGGCTAACTGTCCAAGAATCTTATTGACAAATGTGTGACCGCTATCTGGTCGGTATATGTTTGCTATGTATTTGGCAATGTCGTCAAGGTCTGATGATGCTTTATTGCTTACAATTACTTTGTATATTTGCATAACATTCATCAAGTTTTCTGTGGAATATTTCTCCGAAAGTGTCTAATGACATATGGCCTTCTGGTATATCATTAACTATGCCTTGTGTAGATTGTTGCGTTGTTTTGTGTGCGACAACCGGTTCGTTCACTTCTGACGCCGTCGATTCTGTTATTTTATATGGCTTTGCCATTCGTTTTTAATTTTTGCAAACTTACATAAAAATTATTGATTTTTATGCCAGTATAATAAAGAAAATTTGGCGTTGATAGTCAATATATTATAATTTTTCTTTAGAGGACAAGCCATCTCCACCTTGATTAAATTTTTCCGTTATCTCATCCTTTCTTTCAAAACTTTCACCTATCTTTACAAACTTTTTATTTGATAATTATGAACATTACTTTGCTTGTGGTCGGCAAGACCGACAAGGACTATATAAACCAGGCGGTTGAGGAATATTTCAAGCGCATAAAACGCTATATGAACTTCGAATTCAAGGTGGTAAAGGACATCAAGAATGCGAAGAGTGTGACTACTGCCGTGCAGAATAAACTCGAGGGCGAGAAGATTCTCGATGAACTTTCGCCGTCAGACTTTGTCGTTCTGCTCGACGAAA
>CAJOEG010000012.1:36486-40494 GCA_905233405.1 uncultured Bacteroidales bacterium
GCCTTCATCGAGAAGCAGTCGCTGTCGGGACTGAAAAACCTCGTGTTCGTAATTGGCGGTCCCTACGGATTTTCCGAAGATGTGTACGCCCGCGCCAACTATAAGCTGTCGCTGTCGCGGATGACATTCTCGCACCAACTGGTAAGGGCAATCTTCGCCGAACAGCTCTACCGCGCACTAAGTATCCTCAACAACGACCCTTATCACCACGAATAAATGAAAACCAAGGTAGTACGCATATTATACTTTTCGTTGCTCTCGATACTTGCTGTCGTGGCGGCGGTATTTGCGTTTATGCCTCACGGCGATGGCATTGTCGATGTCGAGGAACTCGTTGACAAGCAGAGTCTTGAAATCTTATTGCAGGAAAAATATCTGTACATAAACGAAAAGAGCGATGATGCACTGAAAATCGCTTCCACCAAGTCCGACAGTGTGAATGTCGAGTTTTTCGATTCGCTGGCCGGCGACTTTTCCGAAAAGGGCATTGGATTTTTCCACTACGAACGCGGACGCTTGCAGCACTGGTCAACCAACGACATTCCCGTACCTGTGGAATTCAAGTCGTCGCTTGGCGACAGGCTTGTGAAACTCGACAACGGCCTCTACCTCTGCGGCATGAAGCTCGAAGACAACAACGCCGTGGTCGGACTTTACCAGATTCGAAAGGAGTATTCCTACGAGAACGACATGCTGGTGACTTCGTACGGCAAGGACATCGACCTGCCGAAAAAAGTGGTGGTTTCTGCCGACAGCAGTGACAATTCGCTTTCGGTACGACTTCCGGCAAGCGACAAGAACATTTATTTCGGCATTACCGACGATAACTACATGCAGGACAGGCTTTCTCTGCCTCAGGCAATGCGGATTTGCTTCCTGCTCATCGGACTTTTGCTCCTATATTCCATTTTTGAAGCTTTGGCACGGAAATACAGTTCCAAGTCGTGGATTTTGGTTGTCGCATTCGTGCTGGTGATGCTTGCCGTCAGGTTCTCGCTACTTGCCGTAGGCTTCTTCGACGACCTTAGCAACCTAAAGATGTTCTCGCCCGAATTGCTGTCAACATCTACCTTGCAGGCTTCGTTCGGCGATATGCTGCTGAAGGTTGTCATTGTTGGTCTGGTGTGCATATTTTTCTGCCGACATTTCAATGTGAATCTTAATGCATTGGAAAACAGACGGTTCTCCAAAACATTGACAAGCATATTATTCTCGGTTTTAGTGTCGGTGCTTTCGATGCTGCTGGTCGATTTTCTTGTCGAAATCGTTGCCGACTCGTCGATTCCGTTCAATTTTGCAAACCTTTCCAGCCCCGATGGTTATGGCTATATGGCGCTTGTGGCAGTGGTAACAGTGATTTTCATCGCTATTTTCATCGTCAGAAAAATAATACAAATCTGCGCCAAACTCCTTGAAATCCGTCTGATACTTCCGCTCGTCTTGCTGATACTTGCCGCATACACAACGGTTTGCTGGTTCAACGACAATAATGTCATCGTGCAGACTTGCCTGCTGTGGCTGATGTGGTCGTACTTGCTATATTGTATGCTCAAGGGTAAACGCACTTTCCTCTACAGGACAATTCTTGCCATAATGGTTTCGCTTCTGGTGTCGTACTCCATTTCGAGCCGAGTTCAGCAGAAGGAAGCCGAGGCTTTCAAGGTACTGGCATACAACATGTCGGCCGAGCGCGACTTCGATGTAGAGTTCAACTTCATCGAGTTCGACAACGAAATGCGTGGCAACAAGGAAATTACAGAATTTGTCAAGCAGTACGACTTCGATTCTGCCGACAGCGTAATCAATGGTATAATTTCATCAAAGAAATACCTCAAGCGTTACGATGCGCAGGTGACGATTTGCGCTGATACCGACAGCCTTATGCTCGAGGACGAAGGCGTGTCGGTTGGTTGCTTCGAATATTTCAGAACCTTGCTGCTCGAATGCGGAATTGTCATTCCAAACACCAATTTCTACTACCTCGACAACAACAACGGTCGCCAGTCCTACCTTGGCATATTCAGCGTTATGGTCGAGCCGACTGTGATTGTGAAGATTTACATCGAGCTGAACAGCAAGATTTTCAGTGAAGGACTTGGCTATCCCGACTTGCTTCTCGACAAGCGTATGGCATTGAAGCACAGCGATAAGAAATACGACTTTGCGCGTTACAGCAAAGGCATTCTGGTAGCAAGCCGCGGCTCGTACAAGTACCTGTTCTCACTTGCTCCAGAAAGCGATTTCAGCGAATATTCGGTAAGCACAAGTAACGGCTACAAGCATTTCAAATATTGCCCCGACAGCGAAAACACGGTGATCCTCAGCAAGCGCGATTCGGGATTCTCCAATGTGTTCATAATATTCTTCTTCGTTCTGTTCGGCACTTTCCTGGTTTATATGTGCCGTTTTGCCATCGTTGGCATTGGTCGTGGCAAGAAAATAGAAACCGCAAGCCTCGGACAGCGAATCAGGGCTTCGTTCATCGGTGTGCTGGTAGTCAGCCTTTTCCTGACGATGGTCGTCTCTGTGGTGTTCATCATCGACACCTACGAAAAAAGACAGAACGAACTCGTGCTCGACAAGGTTCACTCGGTTGCGGTGGAACTCGGGCATTCGATAAACCTTGACAACCTCAAGAGCGAAAGTCCGCAGTATGTTGACGATATTCTTGTATATCTGTCTAATATTCTGTATGTTGACATAAACATCTACGATGTTCACGGCGTGCTTATGTCGTCGTCGCGGCACGAACTTTTCGACAAAGGACTGAAGGGAATGTTTATGGACCCGAGTTCGTATAGGCACCTTATTATGAACAAGGACGAGCTGTTCTCGCACAAGGAGCGCATCGACAAGGTAGAGTATCTGTCGGTGTATCTGCCGTTGAAGAACAATAGCAACAAGGTGGTCGCATACCTAAATCTGCCGTACTTTGCCGCTGAGGCTGGCATCGAGGAGGAAATGTCGAACTACATTGCGGTGTTTGCATCTATCTTCTTGTTGCTCATATTGGTAGCCTTGATAATCGGACTTCTTGTATCGCGGCAGGTGACAATACCACTTTCACGACTTCAGAACTCCATCCGTGGAATGGAGATAAACAGTGCCAAGAAACTGACCTACGACCGCAACGACGAGATTGGCCTGCTGATTGACGAGTACAACCGCAAGGTTGACGAGCTGGCGGAGTCGGCGCAGAAGCTTGCGGCTTCGGAACGCGAGTCGGCTTGGCGCGAAATGGCCCGTCAGATAGCCCACGAAATCCGCAATCCGCTTACACCTATGAAGTTACGCATCCAGTATCTCGAACGCGCATATCAGGAGAATGCTCCCGGCTGGGAAAAGATGCTTGAGCAGCTTCCGCAAATGCTTATCGAGCAGATAGATGTGCTTGATGCAACGGCTTCGCAGTTCTCCGAGTTCGCCAAGATGCAGGCACCGCACAAGAAGAAAGTCAATCTGTGCGAGGGGAGTGAAAATATCGTCGATTTGCACAACGGAACCAACGGCGTGGAGGTGCGCAAGGTCAGCAATATCGATGGCGAAGCGCTTGTTATGGTTGACCGTGACCAGATTCTGCGCGTGTTTACCAACTTGGTAAAGAACAGCATACAGGCAATTCCCGAAGACCGCAAGGGCGAAGTTGTTATTTCAATTTCCGACGATGTAGACCGTTATTTTGTGTCGGTGCGCGACAACGGATGCGGCATTGCCGATGAAATAAAAGCGAAGATTTTTCAGCCCAACTTTACGACAAAGTCATCGGGAATGGGACTTGGTTTAAGTATGGTAAAGAATATCCTGTTCGGCAATGGTGTCGAAATCGACTTTGATACCGAAGTGGGCGTTGGCACCGAATTTAAATTGTATTTTGAGAAATTGGGGAAATAATCCTGACCCCGCAAATTCGTATAGAAATAGAATTTTCCCTCTAAAGAAAAGTTATAACACACTGAATATCAACATCATTTTTTCTTTATTATACTGGCATAAAAATCGACAATTTTT
>CAJOEG010000013.1 GCA_905233405.1 uncultured Bacteroidales bacterium
ATTTTCTTCAGGGATGTCGGCGATTACGCATTCGGTAGTCAACAACATGCCTGCGATGCTAGCTGCGTTCTCCAATGCGATACGCGAAACCTTGGTCGGATCGATAACACCTGCCTCGTACAAGTTTTCGTACTTGTCGATACGAGCGTTGTAACCGAAATCGTCCTTGCCGTCCTTAACCTTCTGGACAACAACCGAACCTTCCTTACCAGCGTTCTCAACAATGCGACGCAGAGGTTCTTCCAAAGCGCGGAGTACGATTGCAATACCGAGGTTTTCCTCGTCGTTGTCACCCTTCAAGTCGCTAATCTTCTGGATTGCACGGATGTAAGCAACACCACCACCAGGGATGATACCTTCAGCAACTGCTGCACGGGTAGCCGACAAAGCATCTTCGTAGCGGTCTTTCTTTTCCTTCATTTCTACTTCGGTAGTACCACCAACATAGATTACTGCTACACCACCAGACAACTTAGCAAGGCGTTCCTGCAACTTTTCACGGTCGTAGTCGCTGGTTGTAAGTTCAATCTGCTTCTTAATCTGAGCAACTCTTGCAGCTATCTGATCCTTCTGTCCGCAACCGTCAACGATTGTTGTATTTTCCTTGTCGATTGTAACCTTGTCGGCACGACCGAGCATTGTAATGTTAGCATTTTCGAGCTTCAAGCCGCGTTCTTCGGTGATAACTTCACCACCAGTAAGGATTGCTATATCCTGCAACATTTCTTTTCTTCTGTCACCAAATCCTGGAGCCTTTACAGCAGCAATCTTCAAGGTGCCTCTCAAGCGGTTAACGATCAAGGTTGCCAAAGCTTCGCTTTCAACATCTTCTGCGATGATAAGCAATGCCTTTCCTTCCTGTGCTATCGGTTCGAGAACTGGCAGCAAGTCCTTCATCGACGAAATCTTCTTGTCGGTGATAAGGATGTAAGGATTATCCATTACGGTCTGCATCTTCTCGCTGTCGGTGATGAAGTAAGGAGAAATGTAACCACGGTCGAACTGCATACCTTCAACAACCTTAACTTCGGTTGTGATACCCTTTGCCTCTTCGATTGTGATAACGCCTTCCTTCTTTACCTTTTCCATTGCAAGGGCGATGTCCTTACCGATTGCCAATTCGTTGTTTGCCGAAATAGTTGCAACCTGCTCGATCTTCTTGTTGTCGTCGCCAACGTTCTGGCTCATCTTCTTCAATTCTGCAACAACAGCGGCAACAGCCTTGTCGATACCGCGCTTCAAGTCCATTGGATTTGCTCCTGCGGTTACGTTCTTCAAGCCTTCGCTTACGATTGCCTGAGCAAGAACTGTAGCGGTGGTTGTTCCGTCACCAGCATCGTCGTTGGTCTTCGAAGCAACTTCCTTAACCATCTGAGCTCCCATGTTCATGAACGGGTCCTTAATTTCGATTTCCTTTGCTACGCTGACACCGTCCTTGGTAATGTGCGGAGCGCCGAACTTCTTGTCAATTACTACGTTTCTGCCCTTAGGACCGAGTGTTACCTTTACGGCATCTGCCAAAGTGTCAACACCCTTCTTCAACAAGTCTCTCGATTCGATATTGAATTTTATCTCTTTTGCCATGATTGTATCCTTTCAAAAATTATTCTTCAACTACTAATAAAATATCGGTCTGATTCATAATCAGATAGCTTTCACCGTTAATCTTCAGTTCGGTACCGCTGTACTTTCCGTAAAGTACTACGTCGCCAGCCTTAACCTCGATGGGTTCGTCCTTCTTCTGGTTTCCTACTGCTATGATTTTACCTCTCTGTGGTTTTTCCTGTGCAGAATCGGGGATTATGATTCCGCCAACTGTCTTCTGTTCTGCTGCTTCCGGTTTAATCAGGACTTTGCCTGCCATTGGTCTTCCAATCTTTTCCATGATATTTTTAATTTAATTTTTGTTAGACAATTTTAAAATTTTACGGCATGGCATTATCGAAAAATGTGCCACTCGCAAAAAACTGACAAAATGACACAGACAGAAACTTAATCACTGACACAAGGTGACGAAATTGCAAATTATGAATGGTATTTTTAAATGATTATCCGCAACCTTTAGCTCACGAAACATAGTGAGTAAATTGCAAAAAAAATTTCATTCCGCTCCAGCTGCGGAGGCTTTTACTTTTTTGTTGTCCACTAAAAGTCCAACCAATACAAAACCTAATGTATCAAACGTTAGGTAGCGCTGGCGCAAGTTTTTGTGGTTCGGCAGGCTCACCAACCGAAAAAAAGCTGTGACAGCGCATAATTTAGCGGACACAATGAATTAAACGTATGAGGGGGATTACATATCCCCTGCGCTGCCGCGGGCATCCTTGCAAAAAAGAGAAAACTTGTTCCACTGCGTTTTCTGTTTTTGTTTTCCTGCAATTCCTTTTGAATTAAACCTATAAAGAGAAATATGAGAGGGGGATTGCAGATCCCTTGCGCTGCCGCGGGCGTCCTTGCAAAAAAGTGAAAACTTGTTTCACTGCGTTTTCTCTTTTTGTTTTCCTGCAATTCCTTTTGAATGCGAGCATTCAGGTAATTGCAGGAAAACAAAAAGAGCGAAGCCAAAACTTCGCTCTTTTTTGCGGAGAGAGGGGGATTCGAACCCCCGGTACCGGTAACCCAGTACGTCAGTTTAGCAAACTGGTGGTTTCAGCCACTCACCCACCTCTCCGTGCTAAACTCGGGGCATTTCCTATAAGCGAAAATGCGGGTGCAAAGATATATATAATTTGTATAACGCAAAAATTATTTATGAAAATATTTTTCACTATCTTCTATTGGTAGTTTTTTTCAAAAATCTTATTCGCTGATTCAAAAATGATTATATTTGCAGTCTTGTAAAAATATACAAATATGAATAGATTTTTCAGCATATTTCTAATTTTATTGCTAATAGTCTCATTGTCATTCTTATATTCGTGCCGTGGTTCTAGTTCTGGCAAAAGCGACCTCGTAGCGATGTACGGACTGATAAACGGTTCCAACTGGCGAGCCTCCGACCCTACCGCAATAGTAAGCGAACACAAAATCAAGGTCAACGGAACCTCGGCAAACGGACAGACAATAATAATAACTCTCAATACAAAGGAACTTGGAGAATACACTTTCTCGTCGACAAACGGACATTTTGCCGAATTCATTCCCAATATGGCTTCGGGAACAGAACGGTATTCTACTGTAAATGGTGAAGGTGGCGGCATAGTTAGACTTACCTCGCTCAACGAGGAAACAAAAAGCCTCGGCGGCGAATTCCAATTCAAGGCATACCGTGCCGACGGTTCTGTAAAATCGGCAACCGAAGGAAAGTTCACCAACGTGCCCTACACATTCTACAACCTCGACGACGACAAATACACAAACGTATTCAACTTCACATACAACAGCACTATATGGAACACAGTAACTATCTCCGGCGTTAAAAGCGACACCGCTATAGTAGTAACTGGCGAATGCGACCGTTCACAGGCTTGGCAGAGCGTAACACTTCAAATGCCGACAAACATTTCCGAAGGCGTTCATTATTTCGGTCAGGATGTTTCCGGATACTTCCAGTCGGGATTCTATAGTCACCCGGCTACCGCAGGCGCAATAACCATTACAGAAATCAACAGCAACAACAAGATAATTAAAGGTACATTCTTCTTTAATTTCCTTAACAACAACAACGAAGTACAGTCGATTACCGATGGCACTTTCGACGTGAAATATTCCGATTTGACTGTGGTTGAATAGAAATCATAATGTATAAACAACATAAAAACTTTAAATTTTAAAATGAACGAAAAGATATTGAAAGACCTTGCCAAGATAGGCATAACAGGTGTAAAGAAACTCCATTATAATCCCTCGTATGAGGAATTGTTTGAGTTTGAAATGGACAAGTCGCTCGAAGGTTTCGACAAGGGCCAACTTACCGAACTCGACGCTGTAAATGTAATGACCGGCATCTACACTGGCCGTTCTCCCAAGGACAAGTTCATCGTTATGGACGAAAACTCAAAGGATACAGTTTGGTGGACTACCGACGAGTACAAGAACGACAACCACGTTTGCTCGCAGGAGACTTGGAATGTAGTGAAGGACCTTGCAAAGAAGCAACTTTGCGACAAGGAACTGTTCGTTGTTGATGCTTTCTGCGGTGCCAACAAGGACACTCGCATGAACGTACGTTTCATTATGGAAGTTGCTTGGCAGGCTCACTTCGTACGCAATATGTTCATCAAGCCGACCGAGGAAGAATTGAAGAACTTTGAACCGAACTTCACCGTTTACACCGCTTCGAAGGCAAAAGTCGAAAACTACAAGGAACTCGGTCTCAACAGCGAAACCGCAGTTGTATTCAACATCACAAGCCGCGAACAGGTTATCCTCAACACCTGGTATGGCGGCGAAATGAAGAAGGGTATGTTCTCGATGATGAACTACTACCTTCCATTGCAAGGTATTGCAGCAATGCACTGCTCGGCAAACACCGATATGCAGGGCAAGCACACCGCTATCTTCTTCGGACTTAGCGGAACAGGCAAGACCACCCTTTCGACCGACCCGAAGCGTTTGCTTATCGGCGACGACGAACACGGCTGGGACGACGACGGTGTTTTCAACTTCGAAGGCGGCTGCTACGCAAAGGTTATCAACCTCGACAAGGACAGCGAACCCGACATCTACAACGCAATCCGTCGCAATGCACTTTTGGAAAACGTTACCGTTGACGAAAAGGGCAAAATCAACTTCGCAGACAAGAGCGTTACCGAAAATACCCGCGTAAGTTACCCGATTGACCATATCGAGAAGATTGTTCGCCCGGTAAGTGCTGCACCTGCTGCTGAAAACGTTATTTTCCTTTCGGCAGATGCATTCGGTGTTCTTCCGCCAGTTTCAATCCTTACGCCCGAACAGTGCAAGTACTACTTCCTCAGCGGTTTCACTGCTAAGTTGGCAGGAACAGAGCGTGGCATTACCGAGCCTACACCAACTTTCAGCGCTTGCTTCGGACAGGCATTCCTCGAATTGCACCCGACAAAGTACGCCGAGGAACTTGTAAAGCGTATGGAAAAGAGCAACGCAAAGGCATATTTGGTTAACACAGGCTGGAACGGTACTGGCAAGCGTATCTCGATTAAGGATACCCGTGGAATCATCGATGCAATCCTCGATGGCTCAATCCTGACCGCTCCAACAAAGAAGATTCCGTACTTCGACTTGGAAGTTCCTACAGCATTGCCAGGCGTTGACCCGAAGATTCTCGACCCACGCGACACCTACGCAACCGCCAACGAATGGGAAGTTAAGGCACGCGACCTTGCAGAACGCTTCATCAAGAACTTTGTTAAGTTCACAAGCAACCCAGCAGGCAAGAAGTTGGTTGACGCAGGTCCAAAACTGTAAACATCCAATGCTTACGTAATAAAAATAGGCTGCCGATTGGTAGCCTATTTTTGTTGTTGTTAAATGTATTCTATTGATTTGAATTGTCTAATTCCCATTTCGCCACATTGTTTTCGATGTATTCTGCAATCTGGTTCATTTCGTTTTGGTCGCGAATGATGCGGTCATAGAAACGGGATTGCCATTGGAATGGAATATCGTTTTGGCGGGCAAACCGTGTAACAGATTGTTTGAAACCGCCAATCGCGATTGATAATCGCCCCATATTATTGGCCATTTTTTGCATGGTTTTGTTTTTCACATCGACGGGTTCCATCGTAGAATCGCGCCATGGTGCGATTCTACAATCGTCACCGGAAATTATCACAATCAAATGAATATGGTCGGGCATAATAACATATTCGGGAATTTGCGCGTATGGGTTGTGTTCCGAAATTTTTTGCACACATTCATCCGTATATTTCCCCACCGCCGACAATCGCATTTCGCCGTCAACGATTTCCCCGAAATAATGATTCCTGTCCTTTGTGCATATCGTAATGAAATATTCGCCACCGTTGTAATCGTGCCACGATGCGCGTTTTGTCCCAATACGATATTTGTTTTGGAATTTTTCGACAGGCATAAATTGATATATAGGTCGGTTGGCGAGAAAATTAATTATCCCTTACACATCTGATTCTAGCTCCGTATGTACAGCCTAGATCTTGAAAATTTATGTCTGTAGAATTGTTTGAAATGTTGACTACTGTTGAATTTGCATTTATATAAAAAGCATTTGTGCCGACAAGATAGACATAATCTTCACGATCGTGTAACCCATCTTTATACATACCACCTAACCATTGCATACCATCAGGATTAAGTCCTAGTCCACTATGATTATTTTCCGACTGGTTATGTCCTGGTGAACATTCTACATTTGAAATAGTCCAGCCAATATTTGATACAATTGATTTCACAATGCTTGTTTCATTACATGTATATTCACTATGTATCGTAAGATAGTTTGCAAGTTCTAACCATTCGCTAGAAGATGGCAAATGCCACCCTTGAGGGCAGAATCCATTATTCGAATTAGCAAAGTAAGTATTGTAATAGTTATTGTATGTTAATAATCCTATATCTCCTGGACAATGAATAATACTATCGGCAATAAGTGTACCATTAGAAAGGTATGAGGTTCTTAAATCTTCAGCCATCCAAGTCTGGCAACCATACTGCATCGTGCGATAAGTTATGCCGTCTCGATTATCGTAGAATGTGCCTTCCATTCCGTTTTCACCGGTAATAGTCAAATGCAATAGCACTATGCTATCGCATCCACATGAACTTTGCAGGGTTCGCTGGTAGTCGCCACTTTCGGTAAAATATTCTCCGTTGGACATCTGGTAGTAGGAACATTCCTCAACTGTTACCTCATGTATTGTATTATCGAGATGTTCAATGGTAAGGTTTAGTTGAACAATAGAATCGCAGCCATATTGGTTTGTATATGTTACAGTGGCGGTATTGTTGCTTTCGGTATATGTGTTGCCGTCAATCCAAGTGTAAGATTCACAGGCGCGGTGAGTGTCAATAGTCTTGTTTGCTTGCAGGAATAAATACATTACAACTAAACTATCGCAACCATACGAATTGGTGCCTATATATAATGCATTAATATAAGGCCTTGTCCCAATGTCATCGAGTGTATATGTGACCCCATCTATCCATGTATATGAATCACAGGCATATATTGTGTCGTTCACATTATTACTCAGTCTTGTATAATGCAATGTTACTATGCTATCGCAACCATTAGAAGCGGCAGATGGATATGTATAGGTATAGTCGCCAGTTCTTGTGTACCATTGTCCATTCCATTGGTATGCACCACAGTCTGAATAATTGAACTCGTATTCAACCGGATGAATAATTGTTAGGTTAAGCCTTACGACCGAATCACAACCTGCAGAAGTTATCGTGGTAAATATTGCTTCGTCATTGTCTTCGTAGTATGTATTACCATCAATCCACACTAGAGAGTCGCAAGCTGTTCTCGTATCAACGAAAATATCTTGTGGTGTATGATGAATTCTAAGGTTAAGGTGAACAAGACTGTCGCATCCGTGTACGCTCTGTAGCATATATGTTGCGTATTTCATCAATTATATTTGGAGCTGCACCTATAGTTATAACGCCTTTTATATTGTGGTTTGGATGGAAATTAGGAATTCAAATTGGAGCAGCAATTATGATTTTTCCAATTATTGTTTCTATTGTCTTTAGGTTTATTGGGGTAGTTAAACTCAGAAAATCAGAAACTTTTCCTGGTAAAGCAGGTGCCAATACAATATTTACAGCAACAACAATATTTGTTTGTGGTCCGATAATACTTGCTTTATTAAGAATAATAATTAGCTTAATAGACCCAACTTTAAATGAACTTTTGGCATTAATAATTCCTGGTTTAGTCGGATTTGTTTTCCTTTTTGCTCTTGTTGCGACATATTCTGGTTGGAAAAAAATGGAAAAGATGGAAGACATAGAGTCGAAAACAGTGCCTATAATTGTAACTACATTACTTGTCGTTATTATCCTTATAGAAGTCCTAAATGACTTTGTTTAATAATCTTTGAATCTTAAATTACGAATTTGTGTCTTTTTTGTATCACAAATCTCAAAAAGTCACTTATTATTTAACTTGTTATATTACAATAAAATAACATTTTCATTGACAAAATTTGCGTATATACGCAAAAATTTTCAATGAGGCTTTGCGGCTCAAAAAATTGTAAGACGAAGCATTTTTTATTTTATCATGAGCCGCAAATTGTGAAAAATATGGAATATTTGAGCCGCAAATACAAATCTAACGGCAAAGGACAATAACAAGGGAATACAGCAAAAAATTAGAACATCATAAGTTAACCAAGGCCCCTACTTCCCATTCCCCTTTTCAAACACCTCCATCTCCATACTTGCCTCCTCCCACAGGCTCATCTGCTGTTCGAGCTCCTCGTTCAGCTTGGCTGACATCTTGTAGGCGGTTTCAAGTTTCTGCTGTTCGATGGCTGGATTCGACATAAGCTCGTTAAGACCTGCAATTTCCGATTCAAGCCTCTCAATTTCTGCTTCGGCTTTGTCAATGCGGTTCTGTATGGCACGACGACGCTTGTTGAGTTCCTTATTTTCCAGATACTTCTGCTTATTGTCGGAGATTCCAGCTTCGGCTTTTGCCTCGGCAAGCTTGCGGTCCTTAATCTCAATCTCGCGCATGTCCTCAATCTTCTTGTTGCGCAGAAAATCGTATATGCCACCAACATGCAGGCGTATCTTCTTGTTCTTGAACTCGTAAACCTTCGACACAAGCCCGTCGAGGAAATAACGGTCGTGCGAAACCACTATCAGCGTGCCGTCGTAGTTCTGAAGTGCCTGCTTCAGAATGTCCTTGGAGCGGATGTCGAGATGGTTGGTAGGCTCGTCAAGCACAAGCAGGTTGTATGGCTGCAACAGAAGTTTTGCCAGCGACAATCTAGAATGTTCGCCACCCGACAGCACCTTCACCTTCTTGTCGATGTCCTCGCCAGAGAAAAGGAATGCGCCGAGAATGTCCCTGATTTTTGTGCGTATGTCGCCGACAGCAATGCGGTCAAGTGTTTCAAAGACAGTCAACTCTGGGTCAAGGAGTTCGTCCTGGTTCTGGGCAAAGTAGCCTATGTTTATGTTGTGACCGATTTTCAGTTCGCCCGAATACTCGGTTTCGCCAATGATGACTTTCGAAAGTGTAGTCTTGCCCTCGCCGTTTCGTCCAACGAAAGCGACCTTTTCGCCACGCTCAATCACAAGGTCAATCCTATCGAGGATAAGGTTGTCGCCATAACTTTTGCTTAGTTCCTTGGTTTCGACAACAATATCGCCCGAGCGCGGTGCCGGAGCAAACTTTATGTGCATAGCGGCGTTGTCGAGGTCATCCACTTCGATGATGTCCATCTTCTCGAGCTGCTTTATGCGCGACTGCACCTGATTGGACTTGGTAGCCTTGTAGCGGAAGCGCTCGATGAATTCCTCGGTGTCCTTAATTTGTTTCTGCTGGTTTTCGTAGGCGGCAAGCTGCTGTTGCAGGCGTTCCTGTTGCAAAACCTTGAACTTTGAATAAGGAACCTTGTAATCGTATAGTTTTCCGAGGTTTATCTCGATGGTGCGAGTGGTTACATTGTCGAGGAAAGCGCGGTCGTGCGAAATGAGCAGAACTGCTCCCTTGTAAGCCTGCAGAAAGTCTTCGAGCCACTGAATTGACTCAATATCAAGGTGATTGGTAGGCTCGTCGAGAAGAATGAGGTCGGGACTTTGCAGAAGGATTTTTGCAAGTTCCACCCTCATGCGCCAGCCACCGCTGAACTCAGCAATCTTGCGGTTGAAGTCGCTGCGCAGAAAGCCCAAGCCTTTTAGAATCCGTTCGATTTCGGGTTCCATATTGTTCACACCGACGATTTGCAAGTGTTCGTTGAGGTGTGCAAGGTTTTCGGCAGCCTTTATGTACGATTCGGAAGTGTAGTCGGTGCGGATTTCGAGTTCGGCGGCAAGGCGGTCGATTTCGCGCTGTATTTCGGCGATATTGTCAAAAGCCTTCTTGGTTTCCTCAAGCACAGTGTTTTGTGTTGATGCAAGCGCCATCTGCTGGGGCAGGTAGCCGATCGTTATTCCCGACGGCTTCGACACGCTTCCTTCGGTTGGCGTTACTATTCCGCAGATGACTTTCAGCAAGGTGGACTTTCCTGCGCCGTTCTTTCCGACAAGACCAATGCGGTCGCGACGGTTTATCATAAAACCGATGTTTGAGAACAACTCGAAGCCCCCGAAACGAATGGTTATGTTGTCGATTGATAGCATTTCCGAAATTTTGCGCGAAATTAATGGAAAAAGTTGGAATGGGGAATTATTTCACCGTAATCCTTCTTCCTTTCCACTTCGGTCTATAAAACAGCGATGCAACGGCTACCGAAACTATGTACAGCGGATGTAAGAGAGTGAGTGGCAGAATTGCCCACCAGAGTTTTCCTCTGCGGTAGAAATGTAAAACATACACAATAAAATATGTGTCAACGGCATTTTTCATAAACAGCAGGCAGAAGAACACTATAAAATATATCGGGCAGATACAGCCTGTAACGAATGATGCAATAAGTGTAAGTGCCATCAGGAAGATGGTTGCGGAAACGAAGATTGCAAACGGATTTTTGTAGCCACTAGTTTTCGATGCCCACCTTACCCTTTGTGAGAAAAAATCTCCAAGTCCTTCGGGAGCCTGTGTTTCAACTATACATTTTTCGTTCTGTACAAAACCGACCTTGTAGTTTTTGCTTGCATAATGAAGCAGAAAAACATCATCACCCGACGAATATTTCTTGTTGATGTCGGCTTCAGCATAGATTTTTCTTTCGACAGCAAAGTTGGCTCCGTTGCACATAAAAGGTCTGTTCATAAAGAAGCCTGCCGCACCGCTTCCCGTGAGCGAAAGAAATTCTAACTGAGCAATGCCGTTGAAGAAACCTTTTCTGCCGTAGTAACAAACTGGTCCGCACGCCATTGCGTATTTCTTACCGAGCATTTCCGCGATGATTGTTTCTATGCATTCTCTTTTCAGAATGCAGTCGGCATCGGTGAAATACAGTATTTCGCCAGATGACTTTTCGTAGCCTAATTTCAATGCCGCCTTCTTGCCCACAACCTCATCGGATGCATCTATGACCTTAATTCGAGAATCATGATACGATTTTGCAACTGCCAACGAATTGTCATCGCTGTGGTCGTTTACAAGTATAATTTCCAGTTTGCCATACGACTGTGCCAAAAGGCTTTCGACAAGTGCTGGAAGATTTTTCTCCTCGTTGCGGAAAGCCACGATTACGCTTACCAAAGGAGTATCAGTGGTGGTAATGTTTGGCGAAGAACTATCCTCGTCGCGCCAATGGTAGCAGAATGCCAGAATCAGCAACGAATATATTATTGTTATTATGGCAAAGGTGATAATCATCTCTAATATTTGGAAAATTTGCCTATGTAAAACTTCCCACTTGCAAAAGCCTTTACAAAATATATCCCAGAATCAAGTTCAGAAACATCAATTTCGGTTGTATTCGCGTTTGAAACAAAATTTCTTACAATGTTACCAAGTTCGTTTATAACAGAAACTTCGCATGGGAATGAAATCTCATCAGGCAATTCAATGTGCAGGATATTGTTGGTTGGATTTGGGGAAATGCTTATATTTTCAACTGCTAATGATTTGTTTTCTGTCAACGCCTCAACATCTTCCATCGTGCAGTAGTTTCGAGGGTAATAAGTGCTCCAATATTCATATCCAGAGTGGTACTGAATTGAGTTGTGGAAAATCATAGAACCATTGAACCAAGCACACAACACCTCGAAACCGCCACCTGTCCAGCCTGGCAACGGGTATATATTGTATTCACTATGAAATCCACATTCACTACCAATTCCCGAAAACCATAGGGAAGAACAATAATTGTCAGAACAACCGCCGACCCATTCCTCTTCTCCATTTGCGTACTCTACGTATGCTGGCGCTATTGTCCACATTTTATACTGATTACCTTCGTTTTCAATAGTATCCACATCGCATACAACGATTTTATAAACAGAATACGTATTTTCTAAAAAGCCATTAAGAGTTATTGTATCACCAACTTGCGCCTTATAATCAAAAATCAGTGCCGGATTTTCATTAGGATACTCAAAATATAGTAAACTATCTTCGGTAATGCGGACATTGAAAAGGACAGGACATTCGTCTATATTATCAAGAGAATACCCATCATAACTTCCGCCACCTTTCATTTGATACACATTGCTTTCTGATGAAGCTTCACACAATTTGAAATAGTACACGCACCAAGGATAATCTGGAGGCTGAGCTGAAGAATAGCTACCTACACTCCATACCGTATTTGGTCGTGCGAACAAGGATATATCGGGAGTTTGCGAATAAACTCCTATTGCAACAGATAGGAGCAGAATTAAAGACGAAAAATATCTCATAGTAATACTTTTATTGGGTACAAATATACTATTTTATGTCTAAATGACAATAAAATAAGGGCTAAACGCCCTTATTTTATATGGTTTCTGTTTGTTCCTATTCAGGGTTGAACATTGCGAACTTACCCTTCTTACCGTTGCGGGTGAACATGTAGTGTGTTCCGTTGTATTCCTGGAAGAGTTCTGGTATTATCTTGCTCTTCTTGTTGCTCTTCGGGAACAAAGCCTGACCCGAAACAGCACCGTCGGAGAAGATAGACACTGCCATTGCAAAGCCGTTGCGGTCGGGCGAAGATGCTTCCTTGTACTTGTCACCGTTGAGGTTTGCCTTCGATTCGCCAGCTTCGAGGTTTGCAAGGTTCTTAGGATTGTCGTTGTAGAAAAGGAATACCTTTTCGCCAATAGCGTAGGTTGCTACAGATGAATATTTTCCGTAGTCGTTGAAACTATACTGGCTCTTCGGTATTCTTACCATCCACTCCATATTGTTGAGAGGGCTGCAGTACGAAACAAGCACGTCGTTGAAGCGGTAGTACTCGTTGTATATTGTCTCTCTTGTCTGCGGGTCGAAAATCGAATCCTTCCAGTAGTTCTTGTGCTCGGCAACAACAACCGAACCTCCATCGGAGAGATAGAGGACATCGAGAAGCTGATAGTCGTACTTCTGGTCCATAATCTTGCTAAGTCTATCTGCGTTGAAAGCTGGAACCTCAGTCTTCTGGAAAGTATAGCAAGCCTTCTTAGAATCCCTTGCGTTTACAAGTTTCTTTTCCTTTACGTCGTACTTCTGGTGGTAGATTGCCTGATAGGTAGTCTTGCCCTTTGGAACGAGGAATCCGTAAACATCGATGTTGTCGTTGTCGTCAATACCAAAGATTGCATCAACAAGGACGAGTTTCTTGTCCTTTACGTCGAATGTTGAAACCTCTTCCATTGCAGGGTTGAACACTAGCATCTTGTAGTCGTAGGTGATGATTTTCATCTTCTGCAACTGCGCCTCGCTCGGACTTACACGAACCAACATATATACGCTACCGCTGTTTGTAACCTTAAGGTCTTCAACAGCAAAAGCCTGCTTTACAAGCGGAAGCTTTACCTGCTTGTTATATACTTCCCTGAGGTTCGAGTTGTACATCTTGAAGTAGAACGGCTCCTCGTTGTAGGTCTGGAACGGACGGTTGTACCATACGAACATGTTCTGACCGTTAGGAGTGAGGCAAACGTTGAAGTCGGCTGCCATGTTCTGGTTTGTGAGCTTTCCGATAACCCTCGGCTCACCCATAACCTGTCCGCTCTTGCCAAGTTCCTGTATGTAAAGGAGCTTTTCCTTTTTCAGGAAGTCTTCTACCTGTGTAAACAGAACCACTTGACCGTCAACGTAGAACGATTCAACGTATGTGGTCTGGTTTCCGTCGATGACAGGAAGAATAATCTGGGCAGAGGTTTCCCTTACCAGCGATGCGGCATTGAAATATTAGAGCCACAACTTGTCCTCGGCATCCATCCTGATTGCATAGAAGCCGTCGGAGTCGCCTCCAATCATTCTCACGTAATCGTTTCCCTCGTCAAGGGCAATGTCCTTGTCGTATCCAAAATTGGCTGTCGGTTTCTGCTGTGCATTAGCTGCAACGCACAAAACTACCGTTAGAACAAACAAAAATATTCTTTTCATTTCAAAAACTATTTACGTAAATAAGGTGCGAAGATATATGTTTTTTTGTAAAGCAAGAAATTATTTTTTCATATTGGCTAACTGACCGCAGGCAGCAGCTATGTCACTTCCCTTTGATTTTCTGATAGTAATCTTCTGGGATATAAGGAGCTTCTTTAAAATGAATTGGGTACTTTGTTTTTAAATATGCGGATTGTACTCGATGATATTAATCTTGCAGGGCGAAACTTTTGTAAACTCGGTAAGAGCGCGGGCATCGTCAAGGCTGTCATTCACTCCGCCGAGCATAAGATATTCGTAAGTGATTCTGGTGCCGGTCTTTTCGTGGAAATACCTTATTGCTTCCGAAAGTTCCTTTAGGTTGTACTTGCGGTTTATGGGCATTATCTCGTTGCGCTTGCTGTCGATTGCCGAATGAAGCGAAATGGAAAGGTTGAAACGTATGCCGTCGTCGGCAAGATGCTTGATTTGCGGAGCTATTCCGCAGGTTGACATTGTTATCCGCTGTGGCGACATTCCCATCGAATCGGGCGAACATATCTTGTCGATTGCAGCAAGTGTATTCTCGTAGTTCATAAGCGGTTCACCCATTCCCATAATGACGATGTTGGAAAGAGGCGTGCCGAAAATTTCAGCCGACAGCCTATTGAGCGAAAATACCTGATGGAAAATTTCTCCCGAAGTAAGGTTCCGCTTGAATCCGAGCTGTCCCGTAGCGCAGAAAGCACATCCCATCTGGCAACCTATTTGCGTTGATATGCAAGATGTTACCCTATCGGCACTTGGAATAAGTACGCCTTCGAAATGATAGCCGTCGCAGGTCTCGAAAAGAAACTTGTGAGTTTTGTCAACCGACGACACCGTATAGATGCACTTTACGTTTCGGAAACAGAATTCGTCAGCAAGTTTGTCGCGCAAGGGCTTGGAAATGTTGTTCATCTCGTCGAAAGTCTCTGCACCTTTTTTCCATATCCAGTCGTAAACCTGCGAGGCGCGGAATTTCTTCTCGCCGTAGCCGACAAGCAGACTTTCCAGTTCCGACTTGGAAATTTCGCGAATATCTTTTTTCTCAGAATCCATAAATGAAACAAAGTGCAAAGATAGGTGTTAGGCGGGGATAATGCAAATCAATGTTTGGGGCTGCGGCGTTTCTAGGTTTGAATGGCTGGCGCCGTTTCTGAGTTTAACTTTGTTGAGGGTTTCGCCGTTCAAGTCCAAAAGTTCAATTCAAAATAGTAAATAATCTTGCTTCTTGTCAGCGACTTAGAAACTCATAAATGATCATTTTTTTATCTGAAAAAATCGGGGGATTTCTCCCCCGAGATTATTTGTTTTAGAAATACTTCACTTCTCCATCCTTGCCATCCAGCTTGCAAATGTCGGTAAGCAGCGAATTTGCAAGGCGCGATGCACCAAGACGGAAGAAATCGTTGCTGAGCCATTCTTCGCCGAGCACATCTTTTACGATGGTGTAGTAAATCAAGGCATCGTCGGTTGCCGACATTCCGCCAGCGGGCTTTATACCTACCATTTCGCCAGTCAGCTTGTAGTAGTCGCGTATTGCACAGCACATTACATAAACGGCTTCGGGAGTTGCCGAAACTGCGGTCTTTCCTGTCGAGGTCTTGATGAAGTCGGCGCCCGATTCCATTGCAAGTATGCTGGCGATATAGATGTTGTCGGGAGTCTTGAGTTCACCGGTTTCGAGGATGACCTTCAGCAGAGCATCGCCGATTGCGTGGCGGATTGTGAGGATTTCGTCCGAAACTGTCTGGTAATCTTCCTCAAGGAACTTGCCAACCGAAATTACAATGTCAATTTCGTCGGCGCCCTTTTCTACTGCCATCTCACATTCTACGGTTTTCACCGAGAGGAATGATTGCGAAGCTGGGAAGCAAGCACCAACTGCGGCAATGTCAACATCTTCGAGTTCGAGGCAGTCGAGGACTGTCGAAACCAGAGCTGGGTAAACACAGATTGCAGCCACGTTCTTGTATTTTGGGAAGTGCTTGTTGAAGTCGTTGACCTTTTCGGTCATTTCGGCAATTTTGCTTTCGGTGTCGCTACCGTTGAGGCTTGTAAGGTCAACGCAGTTGAGCAGTTGAATCAGGTTTTCCTTGGTCTTGAGGTTCTGCATTTCCTTCTTGTATTGCTTCACTTTTGCGGCGATTTCCTTTTCCGATGGTGCGCCGGGGTAATTTCTGTCTTTCATCTTATTTAAGTTTTTGGTTATCAATATGTCTTGTTTTATCTCTATTGTTTTTCTTCTCGAAGTTTGCTTTCATTGCAGCCTCGAGGTCGATTCCAGTCTGATTGGCTATGCAGGTAAGTACCCACAGCACGTCGGCAATTTCGTCCTCAAGGTTTAAATTGTCGGTAGGCTTTGCCGACTGCTCTCCATACTTGCGGGCAATTACTCGTGCCATCTCGCCGATTTCCTCCGTCAGCACAATCATATTTGTCTTCACATCGAAGTAGCGTACTCCGTAGGTGCGAATCCAGTCGTCAACGGTATGTTGGAGTTCCTGTAGGGTCATTTTTTTTGCATTATCATATTCCACTGCAAAAGTAAGATATTTTTGGAATGGATAGAATATTGGATTTTGTATTTCATTAGAATTGTATCCGCAATTATTTCAAGCCTCAAACGTGCAAAGCACACAGAAACGGGCTTTGCCCATTGAAACTTAGAAACCAATAAACTGCGTTAGCCCTAACTTATTTCCTCCAGTTTCCCCGTTTCAGAATCAATAATAAATCCCCTCACAACTATGTCCTTTGGCACAAGCGGATGAGTCTTGATGGTCTCGACAGTCTTACGGACAGATTCGGGCGTGTCCTTGAAACCCTCCAGCCAATGATCCAAGTTGATACCGCACTTACGGATTGTGTCAAGCGTCTCATCGGTGATGCCTCTGGCAAGCATTTCGTGGTGAAAGTGGTCGAAGCTCATGTGACAAGCCCCACAATGGCTGTGTGCCACCACCATTATTTCCTTCACACCCAGCTCGTAAATGGCGACTATCAGACTTCGCATAGCCGAATCGAACGCCGAAATGACCAAGCCACCGGCATTCTTGATGATTTTTGCATCACCGTTTTTCAGTCCAAGAGCGGCAGGAAGCAATTCCGTCAATCTTGTGTCCATGCACGACAGCACCGCCAATTTTTTGTCAGGAAACTTGTCGGTAATATATTTCTCGTAACCTTTCTGTTCGACGAAAGTCTTGTTGTAGTTAATTATTTGGTCTATCATAATTTTAACGTCAGTTTGAAATAAATAATTAGCTAAAAATCAAGTAGATAACGATATTTTTTTGTATATTTGTAGTGAAAAAGTAAAATACATACCGTTATGCTACTTGACGAAAA
>CAJOEG010000014.1 GCA_905233405.1 uncultured Bacteroidales bacterium
ATCGGTGGCGGTGCCGATAGATGTGCCTTTTACCATTATGTTTATATATGGCAGATGCTCGCCGCTCTGCTTGTCGACCACATGACCGAAAACGTTTGCATCGGTTTTGTTTGTCTGTGCCATTATGCACAGACACAATGTCAGCATAAATGCCAACAGTATATATTTTTTCATCTTGTTTTTTGTTAAATTTCCTACTGATATTTGCTCATTCCGCCACTGAGACGTCTATTGCGCTGTGCTGAACTTCGCTCCCTGAGCTTGTCGAAGGGTCGAAGGGTCAGTCGAAGTGGGCGATGTCTAGATACTAAATGAGCCTATTCTCTAATAACCACTGATTAGATATTGGCAGGAGGGTCGCGGGGACGTGCGAACAGGATTGCGTTGTTTTGTACGCGACTAGGAATATATTCTTTTAGTATGAATTCTGTCGGTGAAAGAAAAACAGGTGGAATTTCCTGCGTTTCTGTTTCGATAAGAGCAACATTTGCAAGGTAGGCGATGAGTATTATTTCGTCGTCGCTATGTTGGTGCTCATTTTCTGAAAATGGATTATAAGGGTGTGAGTGCGCCACAATCATTCCCCTAACTATATGTCTATGAGGAAATAATGAGTTGCTTAAAAACATCCCGACAAAAAGTATCAGGAATATGGCACATAATATTTTCCGCAGTTTATCCATCTCAGAAAATTGCGGTGCAAATATCGGTTTTTTGCCGTTTCAGTGCAATAGAGAGAAGTCGTTTTTGTGTTAAAATAAAAATAAAAATTATTCTTCTGAAAGTTTTAGTGCTGATTATTAGTCTTTTATGGAGCAGTGTAAAATATTGAAAAAATGTTTTGTCGGTTTGTAATAAAGCATTACCTTTGCACTCGCAAAATCAGACGAGCGGTCCGTAGCTCAGCTGGTAGAGCACCTGACTCTTAATCAGGGTGTCGAGGGTTCGAGCCCCTCCGGACCGACAAAATCCCGCAACAGCGGGATTTTTTGTTATATGCCCCTCTGTGTTTAAAATCTCATTATCTTTGTGCAAAAATTGGAATTGTTATGGCTACATTTCTTTTCGATAATATAATTTTCGGACCTGTAAAGTCTAGAAGACTAGGTAATTCGTTGGGCGTAAACTTATTGCCTGTGAATGCGAAGTTCTGTTCGTTCAACTGCGTATATTGCGAATGCGGTTGGAACAGCAAAGGCATAAAAATAGAACTTCCGCGCTTTGGCGACATTGTCCCTGTGATGGAAAAATATTTCTCGGAAAACAAGCAGCCGCTTGATGTCATAACCTTTGCTGGCAACGGAGAGCCGACAATTAATCCCGACTTTCCAGAAATAGTTGCCGAAACGGTTCACTTGAGGGACAAATATCTGCCCAATGTGAAAATATCGGTTCTGACAAATGCTTCGAACCTTGGAAACGAGAAAGTCGTAGCTGCATTGAAAATGATTGACGAACCGATACTCAAGGTTGATACTTTCATACAGTCCGATTTCGAACTGATAAACCAGCCTGCTTCTGGCTTGTCGATTGCCACGATAGTGGAAAATATTGCCAGTAACTTTGAGCATCCAATAATCCAGACAATGTTTTTGCGTGGAAACATTAACGGAACATTCTTCGACAACACAACCGACGAGTCGCTTCGCTTATATTTCGAAACGTTGAAACGGCTTAGCCCTTCGCAGGTTATGGTTTATTCCATTGCCCGTGAAACTCCGCTGTCGGGATTGCAGCCGGTCGCACCCGACGAACTCGAAAATATCGGTGCGAAAATTCGTTCCTTGGGTTTCAATGTACTTGTAACTCCATAACTTGAAAGCAGGAAACAAGATATTGGTTGCGCCCCTTGACTGGGGACTCGGTCATGCATCTAGGTGTGTGCCTGTCGTTCGTTTTTTCATCGATAATGGTTTTGATGTCGTGCTTGGCGGTGGGGGAGACTCGCTGCGTTATCTTTGTTCCCGATTCCCTGAGCTGCCATACGTTGAACTTCCATCGGCAAGAATGAAATATGGTCGGCGAGGAATGGTTTCGCTGCCGTTCTTGTTTTCAATGTTTCGCTTTGCTTCTAACATTCGTAGGGAACATCGTGCTTTGGAGAAGATAATATCCGATTATTCAATTGATTATGTATTTTCTGACAACCGTTTGGGATTGTATTCCGAAGCCGTGCCGTCGTTTTATATAACTCACCAGCTCAATTTTGACAATGGTTTCCTAAATCGGTCTGCGGCGCGAATGATGAAACGGTTACATTTGCGCTATATAAATAAATATAGGTATTGCATGGTGCCTGATGTTGATGGTGTGATGTCGCTGTCGGGAAAAATGTCAGATACGGACATGAAGGTCAAACATATTGGTACATTGTCGAGGTTTTATGGGATGGAAGTCGCTAAGGTGGATGGAGAATTTGACTTTTTGCTTTTGTCGGGTATTGAGCCACAGAGGACTGTGCTTGAAAATATCTTTATCAAGAAGTATTCGTCAATGCCGAATGTACGTTTGCATATAGTAAGGGGTGTTGCTGACGGAGAAAAGCTATTGTTACCAGAAAACATAACATCAGAAAACAATCCTTCCGACGAAAGGATTGCATCGCTTATCGTGTCGGCACATCGGGTATTTTGCCGTAGCGGTTACAGTTCGCTGTGTGACCTTGCTGCTCTTGGTCGGCGTGCGGTGCTTGTGCCTACGCCAAAGCAGCCAGAACAGGAATATCTTGCTGAGCATTTTAAAGGCAAGTTTGGATTTGTGGCATATAGGCAGGATGAATTGCAAAACGTCGATTTCATTCAGATAGCATATATAGCAGATTGGAAAAATAACTATTCTTGCAATCTTAATAAGATTTTGAAATGCTTGTAAATCACTGCAGTATAGATAAAAAAATAGGCTCGTTTTTCGAGCCTATTTTTATAATGTACTTGTAACTTATTGTCTTGGTTGCAGTGTCATCTCTTCATAACCAACGTCTTGATATGATTCTCCAGTTCCATTATCATTTCTCAAGTAGAATCTATTGATATCCTGACGCAATTTTATTTCCTTGTTTCTAAGTTCAACAATTGCATATACAGTACTCATTTCTCCATTTGCATATCCATCACTAACAACGTTAGTTGAAACTAAAGTGGGTAGTGCTACTCCACCTTCGTCATCGTCGCTAGTTACTAATTTATATTCGTAGGTTGTGGTTTTTTTGTCTTGTATAACGAAAGCAAGTCTTTCCTTGTCCTTGTATTCGTCAATACCTGCAAGGAAATTCCAAGTACCAGTCATTTCTTCTGTTACCTTTATCTGGCGGATTGTGCTTACATCATCGTCTTCGCCCGAAAGATCTTCGTCGTATTCATACTTGTAAGTCATAGAGGCCTTGCCGTTCTCGTCGAAGCGGAAGAAGAATGACCCTTCGTTTTGATTCGGTTCCTTTGTGATTTTTCCAGGAAATTCCCTAACACTATCTGTGCCAACTATGGTAATCACTTGTTTCCAATTCTCACCTTCAACTGTTGTCTCTGTTTTCGTATTGACATTGTTCTGCTTTCTTACGACTTCTGACCTAAGATTAGTAACTGTCCACGTACCACATACTCTCGCCTTTCTGCTGCGGAACGACAAAAATGGATCTTCTGGACCCTTTTTGCATCCTGAAAACACTATCGGAAGTGCCAACATTATGATGGCAACTGCATAACCTAATAATTTTTTTGTATTCATACTTTTTACTTTAATGATACAGACGGCAAAGTAAACACAAATATTTTTATCAACAAAATTTTTTTTGTTCTTTTTTTCCTTTGTGAAATAATATTTGTTTTATTCGTACGTTGTAGTACCTACTTGGAAAAATAGCATTACCTTTGTCGTCTAACAAAATTTATTGCTATGATTATTGATACAAAGGAGATTTCGTCGCGGATTAAGCTCGGTTCTATGCTTGTTGTGCTGGTGCTTGTGGCTGTAGTTGTGCTTGATTTAATTTTTAGATGGGTGCCAAATTTCATATTGGTATATGTGTGCATCGCACTGTTTGTGCTTTTCGAGGCATACCTATTAATGAAAAAGTACAATTATATTTATTACAATTCTGATGGATTCAAGATAATACTAAAATACACGTCTTTAGGAATGTTTTCGGCAGGAAACTATAAACTTGAGATTCCAAAGAAAGATTTCGTGCGCATTGAAATTGAGAAATCAATTATGGGAATGCGCAAGATGGTTGTAATATATGTGAGGACTCCAAACGGCATCGCCAAGTTCAAGCCGATAAGCATTTCCGTACTATCGGAGGCCGAACTCAATGATATGATGTCAGACCTCGAATCCATAAAAAGATAAATATGCTTGACGACGACAGACTTTACGACGTCGCCGTAACGTTCGTTCCCGGTATTGGCGACATCAATGCCAAGAAGTTGATTTCCTATTTTGGTTCTGCAAAGGAACTTTTTTCATCGTCGTTCAAAGAACTGAAGTCGGTGCAGGGTATCGGCGATGTGGTAGCGTCGCGTCTGTACGCCAATTTCGAAAGTGCATTGAAGTCGGCCGAAAGCGAACTGGAGTATATTTATGCCAACGACATTGGTTTCGTAACTTTGACTGACGATGCCTATCCGGAACGCTTACGCGAATGTGCCGATTCACCCACTATATTATATTATAAAGGTATGCCCGATTTTTCGAGCAAGCATATAGTAAGTATTGTAGGTACTCGCAATGCTACAAAGTATGGGGTGGAATTTTGCAATTCGTTTGTGTCGGAACTTGCCAAGAAATATCCCGATGCTGTGGTTGTCAGTGGGTTGGCATACGGAATCGATGTGGCTTCACACAAGGCTGCCCTTGAAAACAACCTGACGACTTGGGCTGTGCTAGGTCATAGCCTCGAAACGATTTACCCTTCGGCGCACAAGAAGGTTGCCGACAAGATGCTGAGTAGCAACGGCGCATTGATTTCCGACTTTCCGCACGGTACAAAGATTGACCCGTCGAATTTTGTGAAGCGTAACAGGATTGTCGCAGGATTGTGCGATGCCTTGCTCGTGGTGGAATCGGGAGAAAAGGGAGGCTCGATAATTACAGCCAATATTGCCAACAACTATAACAAGGATGTGTTTGCGCTTCCTGGAAACATTACTTCTACATATAGCCGTGGTTGTAACAAACTTATCAAGACTAACCGTGCCAATCTCTGTGAATCGTTTGACGACTTCGAGTACATAATGAACTGGACTCCGAAGAAGGAAGTGTCGATGCCAAAGCTCGAATTGAAGTTCGACTTTACCGTCGACGAGAAAAAGGTGGCGGATGTCCTTTCGAGGTACGAGTTCCTCGACATTGACAACCTGCGCCGCCAGACCGAAATGACACCCAACGAGTTGAGTCTCATTCTGCTTCAATTAGAAATGAAGGGAGCAATTGTTTCTTTGCCTGGCAAGATATTCTCACTAAAGCACTGACAATTATGCTGATAGATACCCATTCGCACATTTATTCCGAGGAGTTTGATGCCGACAGGAACGAAACTATTGCTCGTGCAAAGGCGGCTGGTGTTGGGAAAATTGTTCTTCCGAACATTGATTGCTCATCGTTGGAACGGCTTGCTTCGTTGTCCCAAACTGATACAAGTTATTTTTATGTTGCGAATGGCCTTCATCCGACTTCTGTAAATGCCGATTACAAGAAAGAACTGGATGTTATTTTTTCGAATGAAACTTTCGGAAGTTTGTCAAATCTTGTCGCAATAGGGGAGATTGGCATGGACTTGTACTGGGACGATACTTTTGAGAGAGAGCAGAAATATGTTTTTGATTTTCAGTTGACATACGCAAAGGAACACACTTTGCCGGTGATAATCCATTGCCGCAATGCCTTTGCTCAGATTATGGATGTGATGGAGGCTTACAAATCGTCGGGACTTACAGGTGTTTTCCATTGCTTTTCGGAAGATTACAAAGCGGCAAAGTTGGTCTTGGATATGGGATATTATATAGGTATAGGTGGGGTGCTGACATATAAGAAGTCTGTGTTGCCGGAAGTCGTTTCCAAGGTTCCGCTGTCGAGCATTGTTCTTGAGACAGATTCACCGTATCTTGCACCTGTTCCGCATCGTGGAAAACGTAATGAGTCGTCTTTCGTGGCTTGTGTTGCGGAAAAATTGTCGTCGATTTTGGAGCGTAGTTACGATGATGTATGTGAAATCACGTCTGGCAATGCGAAAAAACTTTTCAAAATAGCCTAGCAGTATATATTTGTTTGTCAGTTTATTGCGAGGAACTTTTGTGATTTCTTGCAAATAGCGCGAAAAAAAATCATTAAAAATTTTTATTTCACTCAAATAATTCTTTACTTTGCAATTCCTTTTTTGGACACACTGGAGAGATGGCCGAGCGGTTGAAGGCGCACGCCTGGAAAGTGTGTATGCGGCGTGAAGCCGTATCGTGGGTTCGAATCCCACTCTCTCCGCCAGATTAGGTAAATGATTGATTTATTGAATATTTAAATTTTAGAATTAACATAAATTAGTATAACAAAGAATTAGAATTAATTAAAAACAAATTTAAGTCATGAAAAAGTTAATCTCGTTACTTACATTAGCAGGTTTGCTTACATTCGCAACCGCTACATTTGCGCAAGACGAAAACACAGAAGAACAGGCTGCTCCGGCTCAGACCGAAACTGTTGCTCAGGATGAACCAGCTGTTGCTGACGAAACAGTTCCAGAAGCAACTGAAGAAAAACCATTCCATCAGCAGTTGAAGATAAAGATCATCGAAGGTGGTCCTATATTCATGGGCTTCTTGCTTGTTGCTTTGATTCTTGGTTTGGCTATCGCTTTCGAAAGAATTATTTATTTGAACCTTGCTACTGTAAACACAAAGAAGTTATTGACTAAGATAGAAGACGCTTTGAAGGAAGGTGGCGTTGATGCAGCAATGGATGTTTGCCGTAACACACGCGGTCCTGTAGCT
This sequence comes from uncultured Bacteroidales bacterium, assembly GCA_905233405.1. Lineage (GTDB taxonomy): Bacteria > Bacteroidota > Bacteroidia > Bacteroidales > ML635J-15 > Bact-19. The sequence goes on from CAJOEG010000014.1 coordinate 6,981, forward strand.
AGCATATTCTATCAGGGACTTTCAAGATATTCTGAAGGTATCGAAATGGTTGAAAAGTCGGTTGTTTCCTACGGTTCGGTTCAGATGGGCCAGATGGAAAAGGGCTTGACCTGGATTTCGTTGTTCATCGCTCTTCTTCCTATGTTGGGATTCATGGGAACGGTTATCGGTATGATCGGCGCATTCGATGCTATCGAGGCTGCTGGTGATATTAACCCTGCTGTTGTTGCTGGTGGTATTAAGGTCGCTCTTATCACAACCGTAGGCGGTTTGATCGGTGCTATGATTCTTCAGGTGTTCTACAACTATATCTTGGGTAAGATTGACACGTTGGTAAACACAATGGAAGATGCTTCGATATCGCTCGTTGATATCCTTGTTGACTACAATAAGAATAATAAGTAATTGATTGTCAATCAAAAAAAACTTACAGAGATGTTAGAGAAAGTAGTTAAAATATTAGGTTGGGTCGTATTAGGAGCGGCAGCAATTATATCTGTGCTGTTTTTCCTGATGCCATCCGAGGCACCGCAGATGCAGGCTGCAATGGATGCTCTTGACGGAGCAACTGGTGCAGACAAGATTGCCGGTGTTGATGCCGCAGCTTCAGAGTGGGGCGGTTTTATAATGTATGCCTGCGAATTCTTGGCTATAATTTGTGCTGTTATGTTTGTCCTGTTTGGAATCATTGGCATTGTGGTTGACGGTATGGGTTCTCCCAAGACATTGATTAAACCAGCAATAGCAATTATAGGTATTGTTGTCGTTGCAATCATTGCATGGGCTATGGCAGATGGTATTGCTCCACATACAATCGGTATCCAGAAGGCAGGCTATACGCCAGGTGATGCCTACGGTGACATCAAGCTTGCTGAGGCAGGTCTGTGGATGACTTATATCGCTGGCGCAGCAGCAATTTTGGCACTAGTTTATGGTGCGGTTTCAAGATTGTGGAAGTAATTGTTAATTTTTAAAAGTTAAAATTATGGCAAAAAGAGCAACCCCGGAAATTAACGCAAGTTCTATGGCGGATATTGCTTTCTTGCTCCTTATATTCTTCCTTGTGACAACTACAATGGATGTCGATACAGGTATCCAGCGCCAGTTGCCGCCTATTCCGGAGAATAAGGACCAGAAGACCGACGTTGAGGTCAACAAGCGCAATATCTACTTGGTTCTTGTCAACTCAAGGGGTAATATATCTGTAAACCAGAGTTGGATGGATATAGACAAGCTTCGCGAAGATGCCAAGAGGTTCATCAATTGCGACAGGGCTGACGATCCGACTCTCCCCGAAATGGAGGAAATTACCGTAGAGGGAATAAAGGGACCAGTCAAGACTTCGAAGGGTATCATTTCCCTGCAGAACGACCGCGGTACTACCTACGGAAGATACATAGAAGTTCAGAACGAATTGGTTGCCGCATACAACGAGATACGTAACGAGGCTTCGCGCAAGTACTTCAACAAGCCCTACGATGAGCTTAACGATGAACAGCAGGAAGCTATAAGGAAGATTTATCCTCAGCGTATCTCCGAAGCAGAACCTAAAAATTATGGAGGAAAGTAATATGGCAGTAATGGGTAAAAAGAAAAAGAAAACCTTAGGTGCAATATCTACTGCGTCGTTGCCTGACATCGTGTTCATGATTCTGTTCTTCTTTATGGTTTCTACGACTATGCGTGAAGTGGAACTGCTTATTGAACTCAAGGGTTCCGACCTTCCTACAGCAACCGAAATCAAGAAACTTGAGAAGAAGTCGTTGGTAAGCTACATTTATGTCGGCAAGCCATTGCAGCAGTATCAGAAGACCTACGGTACCGAGCCGAAGATTCAGTTGAACTCTTCATTCGCAGAACTTTCCGACATATCCGAGTATATTCTTGCAGAACGTTCCGAGAGAGATGGAAGTTCCGTATATGACGACCTCCCTCAAGGTACATAAAGATACCAAAATGGGTATAATAACCGATATCAAGCAGGAATTAAGGAAGGCTAGTGCTTTGAAAATCAACTATTCGGCACGCCAGGATATGGGATATTAAAATTTCTTGTATATGATGAAATGGGGCTGAATTTTCAGTCCCATTTTTTTTGTATTGCATGTGCATTTGTTTGTAGAAACGTTGCGTGCAACGTCTGCTACAAACAATTTCAAACCATCAGAAACCTTTTCAAACGATTTCAAACTGGCGTAGCCAATAAACGCCGCAGGCACTGAAACTTAGAACGGCGAAGCCCTCAACGAAGTTAAACCTATAAACTTATAAACGGCGTTAGCCATTGAAACGCCGTAGCCATAAAACCATTTAAAACAACTTCAAACAAGTTAAAACTTATAAACTAAAAAAATCTCCCAACTTCTTGTATATCTTAAAACAAAAGTTTATTTTTGCAAGTTGTAAAATAGTGTATTATGTCTTGTGGAAAAAATTTTTGAATTTTTTTTCAAAAAAGAGGCAACCATTTGGCATCTTAAACGTTTTACAGTTGATTTTAAAATTTTGAATGATGAAAAAGATATTGACAATTCTCGTTCTACTTGCTGCATTTACAGGAGTTTATGCTCAGCAACAAGGTAGTGTCGTTCCCGACAACAGGTTGTATTCAAAGTTCCAGTCCGACGACATCAACAATATGGTGAATCTTCTGCCGCAGGAGATAACATATTGGAACTGGTTTGCCGATAATGGTTTCGTAGTAAAGAATACTTCACAGGAAGTGGCGCATAAATATCCGGCACTAAAGTTCTATGACAAGGATACGAAGCTTGCCGCAGAGGAAGAGATTGCATACGATGAGGCTACTTTCAATATAATGGCATACGATTTTGAAATTCTTCCTGATAAAACAAATATATACAGGATTGGCGATACAGGCTATATCGTCAACATATATTCTAGCCGCAAGTTAGTTGAAAAATACAATAAATTTATGCGCAATGAATAACAAGATAATATACATAACGGTTTTGTTCCTGCTTTTAGGGCTGGCAGGTTACTCGCAGACTTATGAATTGAATGCCCAGACTACTGGAAGTACTATCACTACATGCAGTGCTACATTGTATGATTCGGGAGGTCGTGATGGCAACTATTCGGCCAGTGAGAACTATACGATAACTTTTTGTGGTGTAGACGGTGCTCCAATGATTGCTGAACTCGTTTCTATGAGAACAGAATCTTCGTATGACTATATAAAACTATATGATGGGGCATCTGCAAAAGGAACACTTATGGCTACGCTTAGCGGTTCTGCTATGCAGCAGCAGACTGAGTATGAAGCATCTGGCAATTGTATTACAGTAGTATGGCATAGTGATGGTTCTGTTCAGTATACAGGTTTTGAGTTAAATTTCCGTTGCGGATTCCCTTGCCAGGATTATACGGTAACAATTACTCCGGAAGCTGAATATGACGCTACTGAGGAGGCTTATCTTGGATGTTCTGGCGGTCTGGTATCGGCACGTTTGGAATTCCCACATAACAATGAGAACTACGAGCAGACAATTGACAATACTATGTTCTCGTGGACAGCTTTGAACAACACTGGAACTCAAACTTTTGCAGGTTTAGGATTGAACATGCTTGAAGAACCTCTTGCTCCAGGTGCTTATTTCTACACACTTACAACAACAGATGCAAACCGCTGTCAGGTGGTTTCAAATACGGTAACAGTGTACATATCGGTACCGCCCACATTCACAGGAACCACCATTACTCCCGAAGTTTGCCCGGGTGCGACGGCAACACTTACTGGTGTTTTGAATCCACCAGACGAATGGCAGATGACGATACAGGAAGTCAACTATGAACAGCATTGCTTCGATGATGAGCACGAAGACGAGGAACAAGTCAGTTGCTTTTATTATACTGAGTTTGCCCCAGGTCAGACCATACAGTCGGCAGACCAAATAGAATCCATCGGTATGCGTATGGAACATTCTTATATGGGAGACCTTGATATTATAATCGAATGCCCTAGTCATCAACGTGTAACATTGTTCCATCAGTCTTGTAGCGGTGGTTATTTCGGTGAGGCTGTAGATTATGACGATGTTGGATCAAATTCTTGCCTTGATGGAGACCAGTGGGTTGGTGTAGGTTACGACTATTACTGGACAATGAGCAACAACAGAGGACTAATGTCGGCAAACTGTCCTGGTACAAGTAACCCTTTACCGGCAGGAAACTACCAGCCAGTTGACAATTTTAGCAATTTGGTCGGTTGTCCTATCAATGGTGAATGGTGTGTAATATTCATCGACTATCTTGGTGCTGATGACGGTACGGTATTTCAGACAGAGCTTCATTTTGCAGAAGGTCTTATTCCGGACACATCAAACGTAATAACTTTCCAGAATACATATAGCGATGAAATGTGGTGGGAAGGAGAAGGCTCTAATGAAGGATTTTCTGTAAATAACATTGGTGTGCCGACAATTCCTGGTGATGCTTGCTATACATTCAGTGCTACTGATAATTTCGGTTGTACCTACGATACTACCTTATGCCTTACGGTACTTGATTACACTAATCCTACCTGTTGTGTTACACCGACACCGACAATAGCAAGTATTCCAAACTTGATTTGTGCAAACAGGACAAGTCTTTCTGCCCATAACCTGCCAAACGGCAATACAGGTAGCTGGTCGGTTGTGGCATATCCGAATGGAGACGATGTTAATAATTCGGCAACCTTTACAAATCCTAATTCTCCAAATACCCAGGTAACTGTAAATGGTTGGGGAACATACACATTCCGTTGGACTGAATTTTATTTGGGGCGCGACGATTGTTCGGCGTTTGCAGATGTTACAACAACATTTATGCTACAGCCGACAAATACCTTTGTATATACGCCGATTTCATGTTTTGGAGATGAATGTACTGTTACATATACAGGTAATATGGACGCAAGTGCAGATTTTACTTGGACATTTGGTGGCGCATTTATTCAGGGAGATCCTAATTCCATGGGACCATTCATACTTACTTGGCAGGAATCTGGTACTCACGGAGTAACACTTACTGTAGACAATAATGGCTGTACAACCAGCGATACGCTTGTTTCTATTCTAAATCCGGAACGACTTGTAATTGATTCAATTTCTGTCGTCAATGATCTATGTTATCAAAGCAATGTCGGATCTGCAGTTGTGACTCATCATGGGGGTACATTGCCTATTACATATTCGTGGCCGGCTCCTGGAATAGAATATTTGAATATAGGGGCTGGAAATTACAACCTTACTATAACGGATGCTAATGGTTGCGAGGCTCATAGCTCATTCTTGATAACAGATCCACCAGAGCTTGTTATTCAAACGATTGACACTAGTAACCTGACTTGTTATGCATCGCATGATGGTTCAATATCTGTGTACGCAGGTGGTGGTACAGGCGAATTGCATTACTTATGGTCTGATGTCGGTGATGGACCAGAAGAAAGAATTAATCTTGCGGCTGGTGAATATTTCTTTACGGTAACTGACGAGAACAATTGTAGTCGTAATAGTTCTGTTGTGTTGACTCAGCCAGAGCAGTTGCTTATGCAGATGACTACAGATTATGCTGTGTGTGAAGGTGAACCTACACCAGTACATATTACCGCTTTTGGTGGATCTCCGCAGTATCATTACATTTGGAATAATGGCGGGGGAGAATTTGAGGCAAGTAATGAAATCTCCTCTCAGTTGTCAGCAACAACGCACTATACTGCTTATGTGCGTGATGCTCATGGATGTGTAAGTGATATGCATGCAATGACAGTTACCGTAAGTCCAAAGATGGAGATAGACAGCATTATACTTCGACAGATTAAATGCCATGGCCATTGTGATGGACGAGCCGAACTTGTGATGCATGGAGGTCTTGCTCCTTTGGAATATAGTTGGCCTTCCGATACCTATATTTATGATGGTATATGTAGCGGAGCATACACGGTGACTGTCGCCGACCTTATCGGGTGTTCTGTTATAGGTGCGTTTGTAATTACTCAGCCAGATGATTTTGTGATTTCAAGGTCGATGGATTCTGTTTCATGCTATGGCGGCAACGATGGCGAAGCAAGATTATTCGTTGACGGAGCAACACCACCATACACATACTTGTGGCCTAACGGAAACACAACCGACATACTGACAACTTCTGCAGGTTCTTACATCGTGACTGTACACGACAGCAATGGTTGCCGTTTCCTCGAGGAATTCAATATTCCGGAGCCAGAACCTATTGTGGCTTTGCCAATGAGCAACGTTACAATATGCAACGGACAGACAGCAACATTGACAACGCAGGTAACAGGCGGTTCGCCATATTACGACTACAGGTGGAGTGGACCAGATAGTGTACAGTATAATGGTATGCGTTTTGAAGTGTCACCGACGGTAACATCTACTTATAGGCTTACAATTTATGATTCGCACGGATGTTCTGTTGAGCTGTCACCGGTAACTGTAAAGGTAAATCCTAATTTGAGAATTTCGTCGGTTGTTACAAGTTTCGATACAATATGCGAAGGCGACGAGGCATTGATATATGTTGAACAAGATGGAGGTAATGGCGGTCCATATACATTGACATTGCAGGATGGTAGGATTGTGCAATCCCCATTTACAGTAAGTCCAGATACTACAACGATGTTCTATATTACGCTTACTGATATGTGTGGTACTCCATCTGTAACGGATTCAATAGAAATTTTTGTCCATAGTTATCCGGAAGAGCTCTTTACTGCAAGTAATGTTGAAGGATGTGTTCCGCTCACAGTAGAGTTTACACCATTAAATATAAATGGATCACAATATATGTGGACATTTGGTGACAATGATTTTGCCGAAACTGATCAGCCTACACATACTTACACCAAGCCAGGAGACTACGATGTTACTATGTCGGTTTGGAGTGAGTTTGGATGTAAGATAGAAAAGACTTATGAAAAGATGATTCATGCATATCCAGTTCCCAGGGCATTGTTTGACGCAGATGTGCAGCAGGTATCTGTTCTTTCGGCAGAAGTTCTATTCAACAACAGGTCGGTTGATGCTTCTAGGTCTTTCTGGTTCTTTGGCGATATGGATAGTTCAACTTACGAAAGTCCACGCCATATATATCCAGAAATGGGAGAATACGAGGTTGTTCTCGTTGCCGAAAATGACAACCATTGTAAAGATACCACATCAAGAATGATTACTGTCTACAGCCAGTTCTCGTTCTATGCACCAACATCATTTACTCCTAATGGTGATGGTCTTAACGACTGCTTCAGAATTTGTGGAAACGGCATATCAAGGAATAACTTCCTGTTGACTGTTTACGATCGCTGGGGAGAACTGGTATTCCGTACAACTGAATATTTCCCGGCTGCAAACTGTGATGCTTGTTCCGAAGGAGCATGGGATGGTACCGATATGGGTAGCAAGCGTAAGGGCGATAAGGTACTTGAAAATGGTATTTATTTCTGGTACTGTCAGTTCGAGGATGTCTATGGTATCGAACACAGGAAGCAGGGAACAGTAAATATGGTAAGATAGTTATTTGGTTGTTGATACAAATAAAGCCGTCCTTTTGGGGCGGCTTTATTATTTTGTGAATAATGATTCCTACTTGTTGAGTCTGAATCTTTCGTTTCCGTTTTCGAAGTAGTCAACTATCTGGTTGATTGCTGCGATACCTGCATTAACGTTTGCTTCTTCGGTCTGTGCACCAAGTTTCTTAGGTGTGAAGAAAACACGGTCTGCATAGTTTTCCTTGAGTTCTGCTGCGCATTCAGGAGCAACGTCAGCCATATATTTGAAGTCTGGTCTTTCAGCGAGAACCTTCTTGAGGTCGTCTTCGTCGATAACTTCCTTGCGGGCAGTGTTGATAAGAGTTGCACCCTTAGGCATCTTACCTATTTTGCTCATATTTATTGACTTCTTTGTCTCGTCGTTAGCGGGGCAGTGGAGCGAGATGTAGTGGCAGGTGCCAAACAGGTCGTCGAGGTTGGTGCACTGCTTTGCGCCGGTCGATTCAATCTGTTCCTTTGTGAGGAACGGGTCGTATGCGACAACTTCCATACCGAATCCCATAGCGTACTTTCCGAGGAGACGCCCAACGTTTCCGTAACCGTAGATACCGAGTTTCTTTCCGTGTATTTCCGAACCCGACTTTCCATTGTAGTTGTTTCTTGCAGCCATAATCATAAGACCGATAGCGAGTTCTGCAACTGCATTGGAGTTCTGTCCAGGAGTGTTCATTGCTACTACGTTGCAAGCTGTTGCTGCATTGAGGTCGATGTTGTCGAAACCTGCACCAGCTCTTACGATTATCTTGAGGTTCTTGCCAGCTTCGATAACTTCCTTGTCGGCAACGTCGCTTCTGATAATCATTGCGTCAACATCAGCTACAGCAGCCAAAAGTTTGTCTTTGGTTCCGTACTTTTCGAGTAATACCACTTCGTATCCAGCGGCTTTTGCCTTAGCCTGGATGCCGTCAACTGCTTCTTTTGCAAACGGTTTGTCGGTTGCTACTAAAACCTTTTTCATTTCAATTTGTGTTTTAAAATTTATTAATGTTTTGCCTTTTAAATTTCGGCAAAGATATTCATTGCCGACCGATTTATCAAACAAATTGGAACATATTTTAAAACATTGCACGGCTCTTTCATTTGGACAGTGTTATTACATGTGATACAAATAGTTAGTGTTTGGACAAATCCGCTGGCTGAGCTTGTCGAAGTCAAGGTGGCGAAAAGCATATAATGTGAATTAACCTTACCCTTCGACAGGCTCAGGGGGCGGTTAAATGAAAGAGCCCTGAAAACATTGTTTTTAAAGTAATTCGGACTGTGATTGGCTGTCCGAATTATATGTCAGAGACCTTGGAAAAGGTTGGCGATGTGGTAGGAGATATGTTGCAATACGAGTTGTAATATGCTATGCCTACTTTTTTTCTATGCTAGTCAGTCCGTCGCGCTTGCCGATGACGTATGCCGTTGGCATTTCTTTGTTATGTATAAGATTGTCGATGTAGAGCGGTTGCCCGACAATAAAAAAGCGGCAGCTAAATGTATCTCCTTCGCTCAGTTTCGTGTTTATGGCTTTGTCGATTATGAATTTGTATTTGCCTAGGTATTTTATAGAACATTCCCTGTTTGGCATCCATTTCATTTCCAGTGTATCACCTATCGATAGATCGTCGGAGCAGATGTGCTTATTTTGCGTTAGGAAATCCGACTGGTCAGGATTTATCTCGGCAAGATGCTCTGTATATTCTTTCCAGCTTTTGTATCCTAGTGTTTTCGACAGAAGTTCCAAGGTGCATTGCCTTGTGTTGTCGGCACCATCGATGTATCCCCACAGCCGTTTGAGCGTAGAGGTGCTTATTGCGGTTCTTGTACGTTCCCATATTACGCCCGACAGGAATTCGAAGTCGGCAGGTGTGTTTATGTTGCGTTGCACAGACAGCTCAATGTCGCGGCGCAACTGTAGTATTTCGGGGCAATTCTTATTCATCGCATTCTTCGTTTTATTTTCGATGGCAAAGTTATGGCATTGCATTGTTATGGACAAGATTCTTGTTGGTTCTTGTTCGGGAAATAAGTTTGAGTAACAATCTAACGGTCTTGCAGACTAACAGTCAGACTGCTCGACTGGTCTTCTGTTTGACATTAAGACAGGTCTTCTTTTAGCCTTTTAGCCCCCTATATATCTCATTTGAATGCCTGCTTATTGAGGTAATAAAACAATTAGTAATATTTTTGTTAGTAATAATGTTATTAGCAAAATAAAGCCTTATTTTATAAGGGATTTGTGGAAACTATGCTATACATTTTTATATACCCATTTTGCGAATAGAGGGTCTGAAATTGCGTATGATTTTCCTTGCACTTCGATGAGTTCCCGTGCTTCCAATGACTTTCTCATGCTTGCAATATTTGCCGTTGAGGCGAGGTTGTATTCATCGATGACGCTTTTGGTCGAGAGGTCGGTGGTATGACCATCGGCAATTGCACGTATCATGCTTATTTGGTAGCTTGTGAGCGCGTCAATGTAGCTTTGGAAAAGGACGTGGTTCTGTCGCATAATTTCCTCTTTTGCAAGTTCGAAGCACTCGTCGGTGGCCGTATCGGTAGTAAAAGTCCATATCAGCCAGGCCATTTGCTGGACGTATGACGAGTTGTTTTCTACGTATTCGCACACCTTTTCGCAGAGTTCTGCAGGTATGTGCTTGCCTGTGGTTTCAAAGCGTTTCTGTATGTATTCCGTCCAGTACGAGACGGGAATCCTTTCGAGGAACATCAGGTCACCGAAACGGTAGAACGGAAAACTGCTCTTGCCGAACATTCCCATAAGTATGTGGCGCTTGCTTCCGAAAAGGCAATATGATGTGTGTTGCTGCAGCTGCCATACCGAGCGCAGTTTTTTCTGGAACGACAGCGAATAGCGGAAGTCGGCAATCTGCTGGAACTCGTCGATGCACACGACTATGCTGAATCCTTTTTCTACGGCTATGCGTTCGGGCAGGGTTAGCACATCCGCGGTGTATTTGTGGTTTATGGCTTCGAGCGAGAAGGATATTTCGCTTCCCGGGTCCGTGCTCATTGTCAGATGTGGAACCAGATTCGAGAGGAAGTGCTTTGCGTCGGTAATCCACTGCTCGACCTTGTTGCTCGTCTGCTTTATTATTTCGGTGGCGAAAAGCCTGTAGAAGTCGTCTTCGGTGCGGCAACTGAAGGCGTCCATCCTTACAACTTTCACTTTGTCGTTGTCGGCAAGCAGTTCGGCAACGCGGTTTACGAGCGAAGTCTTTCCCCATCGGCGCGGAGAAATTATCATTGTGTTTATGCCGTGAGTGAAATTCATTCTCAAGCGTTCCGTTTCCTTTTCGCGGTCGGTGAAACAGTCGCCGTGGGTTGCTATTCCGTAGATGAAGGGATTTTCCATACCTGTAATTCTTTTGTGTCGCTGCAAAGATATGTATTTATTTTTAGGTAACAAAACAATTAGTAATAATTTTATTAGTAATAATGTTATTAGCAAAGAGAAGGCTTGTGGAATATGGGTTTGACGGATTTTATGGGGCGAAAAGTCTGAAAGGCGAAAAGGCTCGAAGTCTAACAGTCTTGCTGTCTTACAGTCTAACGGTCTTGCAGACTAACAGTCTTGTAGAACAGCAGTCAGACTGTTCGACAGGTCTTCTGCTTGACATCAAGACGGGTCTTCCGCTTGACAGCCCGACTGGTCTTCTGTTCGCCTTTTCGCCCCCGAAATCTCTATTGCAATGAAGTTCGTATATAATAGGTATAAACAAGAACCAACAAGAACCAACGATGTTTGATTTTTTTTATATTCCTTTGCGGTGTGATTAGTTCAGCGAATGATGTTAAATAAAAGTAGTTATTAATTAAAATTATAGGAAAAATGGTAACATTTAGAAAAAAGATTATCAGTCTCTTTATTATGTCCATATTTGTACTTTCTGGCGTAATAAATGCGCAACAAAGGACATTGCATAATGATTCTGAAACTTATACTTTTAAAACGCCTTATTCTAATAGATTGGAATGTACGGTAAAGAGACAATGGTACTATGATGAGAATGACAGAAAAGCACTGCAAGGGCCTCTGACTGTCAGCGGAAAATTCAGCAACTCGGACGTTTGGCAGGCTAATCGCTTCTCGCCTAAGATTTCTCGTACATTGTCACAAACATTTGATGCGTCAGGAAATTACAAGGATGGAAAGCGTGATGGGGCATTCAAGTACTCTGCATCTGAAAAATATATAATCAACGGTAAGTCAGCAGCGGCACGTTCGTGGACTGCCACACTGCAATTTTCGGAAGGTCAGCCTAATGGGGCATGGACTATCTCTGAGCAAGGTAAAGGCGGATATGATGTGTGGGAGATACTGTCCAACAAGATAACAAAGACCGAAGATTACAAGTTGACTACTAGTGTAACTTTTAATAAGGGCAAAATCGTTAAGTATGCACTATCTGGATTCAAAAATGACTGCAATCTATCATTTGACACACTTCAGCGCCCATCAGGACACATATTTTTGTCGGAGAAACGCTATAATTTAACCAATGGCGTAGTTACAAATATGGTTAGACGTCATGACGGAGATTCGGAAGCAGAACCCAATGAGGTGACTCTTGCCAACCGGATTGCGTCTGGAGAGTTAACAGAGGAAGAACTGGCGGAGTATGGCTATACTATTTACATATACAAAAAGTCAAACTATACAAGTGCACTTATAGAATATATGGGGCTAAGCTATGTGAACATTTCATACGGCTGGGATTCCGGTAGTGCAGAATTTGACTGGGACGAGAAGGAACTTAATATAAAGATGCTTGAAAAGGTGAAGATTGCAACATACGAAGAGGTTGTCAAGTGGATTGAAAGTCAGAGGGGAGAAACCAAATATTCTGATGCTGAAGACGAACTTAAGACGAAAAAAGGAGGAACAATGTATATTAATAACAGCTCCCGTTTGATTAATAATAAGGTTTACAATGAGGCTATGGCTTATCTAAAGGTTAAAGTCGAGGAAGAACGTATCGCCATAGCAAAGAAAAAAGCGCAGGAATTTGCCGACAACAAAGAAAGATTTGAGAAAAATATAAAAGAGTATTCCGGTGTAGTCGCTGCAGGCAACGCGAAACCTGGAGACATAATAAACATGGAATTCTCTGATTATATCATAGAGAAAGAAACAGAAATAAAAGGTGCTACCTGTCATGTATGTGTCAAAAACAATAGACCGTGGGGGTATTCATCGTACACAATTCAGGTACCCAAAGAAGTCAATGGTGTTTATTATTCAAGTAGGTCATACGGGGATTACGTAAGAAAAACATTAAAGAGTACTCCCAAAGTAAAAAATGTTTGGGATACAATTTATGCTAAATACAATAGGATATGTAAAATTGATAGTACTGTTATTGCACAACTATCCGATAAGAATTTCAAGAACGATCTCAAGATATTTAAGGAATATAGTGACAAAATCACGCCTAACGGATATGTCTTTGAGAATGATGCACAGAAATCTATGAAATCGTTGTCTGATTTGGAAGCAACAAGCATTAAATATCAGCAGTATGTAGAGAAGAAAAAACAATATTTGGCTACTAACAATGAATTCGCCAATAATCCAAATAAAGAGGACAAGAATATCTTGGCGGCATACGCAAAATACGATAAAGGAGTTGTTGTTGACCTCGTTCAATTTCCCGACATAAACACTGCATTGGAAAAAGTTCAGCAGAAACTTGATGCACAGGCTTCTGTAAAACAATTCATTGCACAAAGCAATACCATTCTCAGAAACAATGAACAGATTGCTTCTGTTAAAGAAGCAAAAAACATTGTCGGCATCTACAAAAACTATTTCAAGGGTTATAACGGAGAGTGGACTGGAAAAGATGCAAACGAGAGAGCCGATGAACTCATTAATATCCAGACCAAGTTATTGTCCGTTCTCCAGAAAGCCGATATAAAAAGTGTGGATGAACAAGTAAAACAATCAAAGTGTAAAGATATTCAGTGCGTGTTATCACGTTAAATTAGTTACAGTCAAAAACAACTATTTGCTGTATGATAAGGATTAAATAACAATAGTATAAATTTAAATTTTAAGTAAGATGAAAAGAAGTTTTTTTATTGTGTTTGTAGTTGCTGTTGCTTTATTGACAGCCTGCAATGAGAGTAAAACAGAGAGGAAAAGGTCATCGAAAGATCGGCATGCAAAAGTTGAAGAAGTTGTGAGCGATGATTTTGTTCAAGCCGAAGCTGTTGAAGCAAGTGCTCCGAAGTCTGGTATAGAAGTTGAGAATGTAAAACTGCCTTCACAGTTGAAAGATAAGGTAGAGGTCGTTAAGGTCAGCAAGAAAGTTGGAAGTAGTAATTATCCAGAAGTTACTATTACGTTTAAACTTTTAAGTACTGTCAATACGAAACCTTTATGTAGTAGTGGTGGACAAATGTGGATAATTGGTGTAGGTCAGGATGAAGATGGTGCAGATGTCGAGGAACTTCTGCCTGGTTACCGTGAGTGGAGATCTGGTGACAGTAGAGGTGATCAATTTAAAGGATTTTTGGAGAGCGATCCTGGCGAGACAATTACACTTTCGTTTACTGGAGACAAAAGTGCTAATGTGCGAGCAGATTTGGAAAAAGTTAAAAAGTTTAAGTTGAAACTAACAAAGCCGTAATTTATTAATTGGTTAGAATACTAATGGTTTAATTTATTTTATGTTGGTCGGCAGATTTTTCTGCCGACTTTTTTGTGCCCGTTAGTAGTTTTTTTCTTATGATATTTTATGTAATTTTGCAGTTGCACTTCAAAAATGCATAAAAAATTGACATTGAATTTATGGACCAGAGTTCGGATTCGGGATTTGTAAACAAGCCGATTGTCAGTGGCGGAACAGATGTGTTTGCCGATTATGTTGAAATGCCTTGCGGTGGTTTCAACAGGCTGTTCCGTGCGACGCGTTATGGCAAGTGGTTTGTGCTGAAGGGATTGAAACCTAAATTTTCCTCGAATCCAATCTATCGCAACCTGCTTGACAAGGAGTTCGAACTTGGCATGATGCTCTCGCACCCCAACATTGTCACTTTTTATGGCAAGGAGTATGATGCGGTTGTTGGCGACTGCATTGTAATGGAGTGCGTAGATGGCGTTACATTGTCAGATTTTCTCAAGACAAAACCATCTTCCAGCATTGTAATGAAGGTGATTGAGGAGATTTTGTCGGCAATGTCGTATTTTCATGGGTTGCAGGTTATACACCGTGACATAAAACCGAGCAATATTCTTGTTACGCGCAATGGCAACAATGTGAAAATCATTGATTTTGGCTTTTCAGATACCGATTCGCACGTCATCTTGAAGCAACCGGCTGGCACAGCCCGTTATGCTGCTCCTGAACAAGTTGAAGGAACTGTTGCACTTGACAATCGTGCTGATATTTATTCGTTTGGCGTGGTGCTGAAGGACATTGTTGCTGCGACAGGTTTCCGTGGCTGCTCGGCTGTGGTGCGCAAATGTACGCAGACCGACAGGAAAAAACGCTATGGAAGTGCGGCGGAGGTATTGACGGCAATAAAATCGCGACGAAAAATGATGATAGTGTTGCCTGTGCTTGTTGTGCTACTAGTTATTGGTATGGGGACTGCCATTTTGTATTCTCATTGGAGAAATTCTGTCGCAGAAGATTTAAACATTCCAAGTGCAGATACTGTGGTTGTTTCGCATGTTGATACGGTTGTTTTGAGTAGAGTGGAAGATGTTGACGGCAAGGTACCTGAGCAGAATGTCGTAGTAATGTCGCAGGCATATACAGAGTCTGAACAGAGACTTCTTGATGAAGTAAGGAATAGGATAGAGGCTTTGTATTTGTCATACAAGAAGGATATTGAAAATTATGATGGGTATAGGGAATTCTTGAATTTGAAGCTTGCTTGTTTTTCTAAAGAAGCAATAAATATTGGACAGGAAATAGAAAAGAGGAGTATTCAAGATGAAGATTTGTTCGCCTCTCAATTTGCCAATTATTATGGAAGCCTTAATTACAGGTACTATTCTAAGTTGGAAGAAATGTCGCAAAATATCCCATCGTTCCAAAATCAATATAATGATGGTGTTATTACAAAGGAGCAATATCTGGAGTTAAGTGACAAATATATTATGTATGCAGATTCGCTTCGTCAAATAGGTGCATTGTATTAAAAATAAAGGCTATATGTTATATATTAACGTCAGTTCGAAATAAATAATTAGCTAAAAATCAAGTAGATAACGATATTTTTTTTGTATATTTGTAGTGAAAAAGTTGAAACAGGTTGCGCACCTACCTACGAAGACTTCCACAATCCTGCTTACGGCGAATTCATCACCAACATCATCAAGG
>CAJOEG010000015.1:0-1658 GCA_905233405.1 uncultured Bacteroidales bacterium
TTCAAGGAGAAATTCGGCCTTACCCCCACTGAGTACCGCACTATCTACCTGTCCGGCATCGAGTCTAATATATAATTAAAGTAAAGGTATAAGTACGCAAGAACACAGCCTTACGACTGACGACGATTAGGCTTACGAACTACGAATTATCGCCGCAGTACAAGATGAAGTACAATATGGAGACGCATTGCTACGAGTTGCTGACGTTCTTGAAGCAAGGTTATTACAATTATAGGTATGTTGTTGTTTCGGAAGGTGAAGGCGCTGCAATGGACAGATATTTTATGGAGGGAAGTCACAAGCAGACCGAAAACGATTACCAGTTGTTTGTGTATCATCGCAATCCGAGCGAGTCGTACGACAGGTTGATAAATTACACGAAATTCAATAGTAGAAACTAGAAGGCTGCGCCAGTTTGGAGGCTAACGCCGTTTCTGGGTTTCTATGGCTATGCCGTTTCAATGCCTTCGGCGTTTCTGGGTTTCTATGGCTACGCCGTTTGAATGCCTGCGGCGTTTCTAAGTTTCAATGGCTGACGCCGTTTCATGTGCTGCGCACGTTTCATGTTCAAAGTTTAACATGGCTAAAAGGCAAACAGACAATACGGCTGTGAGACTGCAAGACTGCAAGCCTGTTAGACAGTTAGCCTGTTAGTCCCAAATCCCAAAATCCTTTCTTCTTGAAAAAAATCTTTGCCATAAAGAAAAATAGTTGTACCTTTGCAACCGCAAAATGCCCAAGTGGCGGAATTGGTAGACGCGCTGGTTTCAGGGACCAGTGTTCGCAAGGACGTGCAGGTTCGAGCCCTGTCTCGGGCACAGAAGACGGATTTTTTCTGGATTTTTTTGTTTTATAGCTTTGTTTTTCCAACCGTCATCACACTTCAATCAAAAATCCTACATCGTCAACATTTAGCTTGCACAAGCAACCTTTAGCTCAACGAAGTTAATTTTTAAATCAGCGAAGCTAATCGTAAATTTATTTATCTTTGCACAACAAAAATTTTGCACAATGGAATTTTATGATACGATAAAAGACCTTAACTGGGAGGAAGTTACACGAAGTATTTATGCAAAGACGGATGCCGATGTGAGCCGTGCGTTGAGCAAGGAAACCTTGACTCTCGAGGACTTCAAGGCGTTGATTTCGCCAGCTGCCGAAAAATATCTCGAGCAGATGGCGTTGATGTCGCGTAACCTTACCCAGAAGCGTTTCGGAAAGGTGATTTTGCTCTATATCCCTATGTATCTGTCGAACGAGTGCAGCAATCATTGCATCTACTGCGGCTTCAACCACAACAACGACATTGCCCGCAAAACATTGACAGATGACGAGATTATGGAGGAAATAAAGGTCATAAAGTCGATGGGCTACGACAATGTGCTGTTGCTCACGGGCGAATGTCCGAGCATTGCTGGCGTAGATTACATTGAACATGCCATCAGGCTGTGCCGCGACCATTTTGCCGCCATAAACCTTGAGGTCTTCCCGATGAAGGTCGAGGAGTACAAGCGTATGGAACAGGCTGGTTGCAACAGTGTTTATATATATCAGGAGACCTACAACGAAGGCCGTTACAAGGTTTACCACCCCAAGGGAATGAAGAGCAACTACAAGTGGCGTCTCGGCACTCCCGAAAGGATTGCGCAGGCAGGAAT
>CAJOEG010000015.1:1735-16657 GCA_905233405.1 uncultured Bacteroidales bacterium
GAAGAACTACTGGCGCACCAAGTACAGTCTTTCGTTCCCGCGTATGCGTCCTGCTGCCGGCGGTTTCCAGCCAAACTTCCTGATGAGCGAGAAGCAGTTTGCACAGACCTTGTGGGCATTCCGCATTTTCGACAACGATGTTGAAATGTCGATGTCAACGCGCGAAACCAGCAATATGCGCAACCATTTTATCACCCTTGGAGTGACATCGGTAAGCGCTGGTTCTCACACCGACCCGGGCGGCTATGCCCATCCCGACAAGGAGTTGGAACAGTTCCACATCAACGACGGTCGTTCGGCTGCCGAAATGGAAAAGATGATTCGTGCACAGGGCTACGATGTGATATACAAGGACTGGGATAAGACATTGAGGTAGAAAATGTGCATAGCGGTTATGAAAACTTTTCCATAAACTCTATGCATTAATAATTTTTTAGTTAATGAATATTCAAGATTAGTACTGATGGCTAATTGACAATGGGGCTAAATGGCTAACAGTCTGGAAGGCAAAAGGCAAAACTTTGGGTATCATGAAACTTAAACTTATAAACGGGCATCAGCCCATTGAAACATAGAAATTCATAAACAGCGTTCGCGAGAACGGTGAAACCCTCAACGAAGTTAAACGGTGTCAGCCTCAAACGGCGAAGCCATATAAACTATCTCTTCAACATTTCTTTTGCAAAGTGGTATGCACCTATGTTTATCATCATACTGGTATCGAACGAAGAGAACACGTAACCGCACTTGGGCATATACGAATATTCCACTGTCTTGTTCGACAGAGGCACTTTCAGAGCCTTGCTTTCGGGCTTTACAAATTCGGCTAGTTGTTCTGGCTTGTTTAGGCAATAAACGTTCTGTGTGACGCGCGTGAGTGTTGCAAACTTGTGTTGCAGTTCCTTTTCTACACCAGGAATTATGAGTTCGCGAGCACCCGAAACACCACCTCCGATTACTACAANNNNGACTGCATCGCCAAGGCATTCGCCCATACGGAAGAATGCTTTTTTTGCAGCGGTTTTGTTGCCCTTTTCCTTTCCCATGCCTATGAGGTAAATTTCGCGTGGCATAGGAGTGTCGTCGAAAGGAATTTTTGCATATTCGGAGTAGAATCTTCGTAGCGAACGTATTGCGATTAGTTCTTCACAGTTGCGGTCGGGGTCGAGGCGGTTCGACATTTTCCATATTTCGCAGGCGGTAACATTGTCGCCGGTAATCAGCACTTTGTCGTGGACAAAACCCCCGCCGAAACCAGAGCCAATGGTAAGACCTACTACGTTGCGGTATTGCATCTTGTTGCCAGCCTTCTGCAGTTGCGCATTGATGAGCGGAAGCGAGCCTGCAAGCGATTCACCGTAGGTATAGAGGTCGCCGTCGTTGTTGATGAATACTGGCACCTTGAAGATATTTTCGAGCATAGCTTTCAATGGAACGCCGCCGCGGAATCCCTTGAGGTTCTCGGTATTGCCTATGATGCCTTCGCGGTAGTTGGCTGGACCGGGAAATGCAAAACTAATGGCATCTATCGGTTCGCCAACAGCTTTCTGCTGTTGTTTGAAGCCATCAATCATTCCTAGCAGGCATTTGTCCAAATCGTGTCCGTTTGATGGAATTTTGTTCGGTTCTGTTATGAATTTTCCGTCTTTTATTGCCGAAAATACAAATTTGCTTCCGCCAGCATCGAGTGTCAGTACTATCATTGTCGTGTTGTTTTTAATTTCTGTCGGACAAAGATAGTTGTTTGAAGAATTTTATGCAATAGCAGAGACATAATATTAATTTCATTCTCCCAGTACCGCAACTCTCGGCCAAACATCTCCATCAAGCCCCGACAAGAATTTCAACTGGATAGGAATCAGAATGTTGCCTATGCGTTGCAATTGGGTAGGTTCTTCTGTGGGAACCTCGTAGGATTTCAGGCAATGCAAATCGTCGGCAGCAAGCGCAAAATAGCGAAGCTGGTCGCCCGATGAAACGCTTACCGTCCAGTCGTGGAAGTTGCCAATTATCATCATTCCATCGGTTTCGGGATTGAAATCTGGGATTTCTGCTTTTCGCAATCCATAATTCTTGGCATCAAGCATCCAGAAACGATTTTCGGTGTCGCTAATGAACGCCAAGGAACGCTGATTGCGGAACTCGGTGACAAAAATGTGCTTTGGCACTATGCCATCGGGCAACTCGATAGGTCGCAAGTAAGGTCGTCCGCGCTGCATTTTCAGGTGGAAAAGCTTGTCGTTTGAATCGGTGATAAGATAGCCGTTGTCGTATTCCTTTTTTGTGGTAGGATTTCCCGAAATAATGTGCGCTGGGAAAGCAAAACCTTTCTGTACAAACATTTTAGTGAACAAATCGGATTTCGTCTCGTCAACCGAATTTGTTGCCATATCAACAAATTCGATGGCATTTCCCGTAATGCGGAACACATCGGTCGGCATTTCCAAATCGACACGCCCCGACATCGATTCCATCAGCGGATAAAGTGCGATTTCCCTCTTGTTCACAGCAGCAGGGGCAGTCTTGAATGTAAAATTCTCGTTCTGTATGAATTTCGCACTCACTGGACGACCATACAGGGTGTCGGGCAATTTCTCATTCACAATCAACTGCTTGCAGTAGAATGTCGGTAGCATTTCGTAAAACTGTGCCTCGGTGTATTCGTTGGCGTGCGAGTCGTAGTAATGTTTTCCCGAATCCTCGTTCTTGAACATTGCAAAATCGTCAATGTCAGCGCTATACAAGGTGAATGGCGGTTTGTCGGAAGTGTCGGCTGCGAAATGAAACGCCCAAGTAAGAATCCACACGACAAGAAAAACGCATACGCAGACGAAAAATATGCGTCCAACAATCACCAAAAGTTTCTCAATCTTATTCATAACTACTCCTTTCCTTCCTTAAAACGAACAACCGACAAAAGTGGCAATGCCAAACTCACTACGACAAGCACCGCCAGCCACGGCAACAGCCTATTGTATGCTTCGGGTGCTGGCGACATATAGAAAACCCGCAGACAGGCAATGGAAATCAAGATGTTGAGAATCCGTCTGCGCCAAATCGGTTCGAGGCAAATCCAAGCAACCAGTATGTATGCCGACAAACCAGCCAGATACCACGGCAAGGCGGTCAGAACAATGTGCCAGACTATTTCGTCGGCAAAAAAAGTCTGCAAGCCAAACAGAAGCATAACCAGATTACCGCTGAACAGCAATGCAAGGCATCCGAAGCCAAACAGAAGCATCTCCATTACCGAGCGCACATATCCGCGTGGCAGGTGCATTGTGAGTTTCAGCCGCTTATGCACCAGTTCGGGTACAAACTGAACCACAGCAGCCACAATCCCCACCAAAAGCGGAACATACCGCAGCATATCAATGAAAATGGCATCGCGAAACATCGCAACCTCCCACAGATGGGCGGCACCTTTCAACGAAACAAGCCGGTTTATGTTCAAAATTTCATATCCGCAAAGCGAAAATGTAACCAATACGCACACAAGGTAAAACCACCTCGTTTTTATCCATTCTTTGTAAAACATAACTAAAGTTGTTTCTAAGTTTATATGCCTACGGCGTTTCTAATTGTTTCTAAGTTTCTATCTACTCGTGCTGCAATGCGCTGAGCGAACAGTCGAAGTGAGCTTGCCGAAGTACGCCGTTTCTGTGTTTATGGTTGTTTATTATGGTTTAAAATTGTTTGAAATTGTTTATGAGTTTTGATTTGAGTTAATTGGTGCAGAATGCATTGCTGCGTAACGCCTTTTTATTGCTGTAAGGATGCAAATTTCCGCCATAGAATTGAGACCTTTGAAAGTTGTCCGTTCTTTTAGCGTTTCCAATGGCATTTCGACAAGCAGTTTGGCTATACATTCATCGGCAAATGAGTTTGAAACGACATCAATACCAGTGAAATCAAGTATAACCTTGTCCTTTCCATCAAGCATTGGCATCAATTTTTCCCTCGCTATTTCTCCGAGTTGCCGTGTCCCCAAATTCTCGCCAAATTGTCTGAAACTAAATGTTACCATAATTTTTCTAATTTATCATTGTCAATAAATGATTCGTTATATTGTGATATGCAATCTGTTCTGTATGATACTATTTCGTTGGGGTTAATTTCATTGTTCGTTGATAGTTCCAAGAACACAATAGTACCTTGCCAATTTGAATCGGATTCTACAACAATTTCATTGTCTTTTAGACACAATTTGTTTTCGCCAGACTTTATTTCAAACCTAATGGCTGCTTTTTTTGCCAAAATAGATGTCGAATACAGTCCGAATCCCATACCCTTACCATCTGTAACCTTATCTTTAATACAAAATTTCAAGGCATCGCACTCGTTGATTGATTCAAATTCCTTGTTCTGTCTCAAAGAGTTGTATATTCCAATCCCATCATCAGCAATTAAAACTTTAAGAGCGGAATTGTCCGGACAGAAACTTGTTATCGCTACCCCGGATTTCTTGCCAGAATGTGTCAAGACATTATCCAAAATCTCATAAAAGCAATAACTTAAGCCTTGCATAACGCTTATTTCTATTTCAAAGTGACCTGATAATTTGCTAATTATTCTCTGATATACACGATAAATGTTGTCAAAATCAAATGCATCGATAGTGATATTGGCATCTTTATCAAAATATTTGTCTATCAGAGTTTTTATATTCATCTTGCTTGGTGCTTTCTTCGGAATTGTAAATAATATAATTCAATCGTAAATCGTCTATTCCTTTATTCTTTTAGCTGTCTTTTGGGTTGTTTTATATTGTTTATTGTTTGGTGATTTGAAAATTTATGTTGACAAAGACACCTCATCTGTTTACCGCTCTTCTGTCAACGACAATGCCACCCTTATTCTGCATCATCCACATTCCAAGTTTCGACATCCGCTTTGGCATACGCTTTTTCTGTTTTGCAACCTTCTCTTTCATTTCAAATGAATTTTCTGCAAAGGTAATAAAAAAATAAATCACACACCCCAAAACAAAACTTTCATTTCTCCTTCTATAATTTGTATTTTGCATAGTATTTTGATTTGGCAATTCATAAAAAAGGACGGCATAATACCGTCCTTTTTGCAAATCAAATTAGTAATTGTTATAGGCTATTTTATCTTTAAACCGCAAGCACCAAGCATATTGGGTATGAATCCATCTTCAATGTCTGCAACTCCGTATATCGAATCGTGTATTACAATATTATTTTTTACTATCGTGAGACGCGGATTAAGCAATGGGGCAACTACTGGCATTCTTTTAACATAAGAATTATTATCAATAATAATTTTATTAAATTTATTTAAATTTATTGATTTTAATTCTTCGTCTATATCTTTTTGAGTGCCAGTAATAATGAGAAACAAAGGCACTTCTGACAATATATCTTGATTGGTAGCAATTATTTTGGCTACTTCTTGTCTGCAAGCAGGACAACCATCTTGTGCATATATTGTAACTATGCAATACGATGATTCGTGATTATCCACCTTTTCTTCAAAGAATGTCTGCAATGGATTTTGCAAATCTGACATCTTTTTCTTTTCGTCGTTCCATACTTTTATAAGACTGTCAATTTTTACTCTTTCCGCCATTGTGATAGAATCTTGACTTGAATTTCCTCTTAATAAATTTGTCTTTACAACATAAATGGTATCATTAGTGGTAGCAGGCGCAAACATTATTATTTTTCCGTCTGCATATTCTGGTGCCCTAGTAAGCGTTTTTGGAGTTTCGTTGATATAATTGAAATTTTTGTCTGCTATAATCGTATATCTAGCGCCACCAAGATTTTTTGAAATTTCTATGATTGAATAATATAAGTTTTTGCTTGGGTCATATGATATGGTAAGATAATTTGCATACACCGCATCCATATCTTCTAATCTATATGTAAGGGGGGGAATTGTATCTATCAACTTTGATTTGAGCGAATGCGTTATAAATTTGTCATTTATATAATCCCATTCAAACACTTCTGGCGAATATGCAAATCTAAGTAATGGTAGATTGTTCGAAGACATACAAATATTTAGCACATCAAAATCGGAAGGATAGTACATTTTATCCTTTAGATTCGGAAGCGTGTGCTTTGAAAATATAAATTTTTCTGTTTTTAAATTATAATATGCTATAAATGGAGCATTGTTAGCAATCCTATCAAAATTATAATGTCCATATTCAAATGGGAATAAAAATACAATGTCGCCAACCCTTACTATTTTTTCATACATCATGTGTGTAAATGGCGGAAGGACTTGTTCTATATTAAAATTAGTGTTTTCAAAATTTGATGAATCACAAGTGAAATGATAACATCTTTTTATATTTCCGTCGTAATCTATTAACTGAAATTTTAAAGTATCTATAAGACTCATACCATCTATCCGCTTGATGTCATAATAAGTAGATTCATATATGGGGTCTCCATACATAAGAAGTATGCTATCCTTATTTATATATTCAAATGCGTGTAAATCTCTATCTTCAAGCAAATTTATCTTGTGAAATATTTTTTTACTACTTATATCATAAAAAGAAAGTTCTTCTTCTTCAACATAAGCAATTAATGTCTCGACACCATCTATTGTACAATATTGAAATCTTTGGAATGGAACTTTGTTGTTCTTCGCAGATTCTGTTAACGGAACTGCGATTATTTCTTCATTCTCAAATGTATAATTACTATTGTAATTACTTTGTTCCTTATTTGAGCAAGATAAACATATAACAATTCCTACAAAGCACAATAATTTTGAAATATTGCTAATCATAATATATATATATTTATACATTGATATACTCTCCAGTGCTTTGTTTTCAAAAAAACACTGGAGAGTATACCCAATATTTATTTTGTTTTTATTATGTACACGATTTCTGCACCGACAACATTACCATTCTTGTCAAAAGTAATTCGATTGTAGCATTCATGGGCATTCCCCTCTATGCAAGACACGGACTCCTCTATTGTCCCAAAACGTGGATTTGTACTATGCGTAACCTTTTTTATGCCGTTAAACCGTTCCTTTGCCTTTGGTTTTTTACTCATAACATTTACCTCAAACATAGTTTCGTTTTCATTTCTGGCGTTTTTGTATAGCACACCAATGTTACCGTCCTCATCGGTATACTCTTTATCAACCACTTCCCATTTGGGATAGGCAAAAACATACTCAGGCATTTTGTCCCAACAATTGTCACAATTGTTTTTACAACCACTCAGTGCTATTGCACCCAACAAAACAGCAAATACTGCTAAAAAAAAATCTTTTCATACCTGTAAAAATTTATAAATTATCATCGCAAAGATAACAACTTTTTTAATACGGAATGCAAAAATCTTAGATTTTTCACAAAAGCGCATAATGCACTAAGTGTTATTCTGTTGTGTAATAAATTTTTAAAATTTTTTAATTATGAATGTTTTAGATATTTAATTTATGTTTATGCAAATTGCATACATATTTAATTATACTAACATATAATTTAACAATTTGTTAAAATAATAAAATCCAAAAAAATTGACGATGAAATAGTTTTTTTTAGGGACGAAACAGCAATGCTGCCGATGAAATATGGCAGGGAGAGTATGGGAGAAAAATAGTTCGATATGGTTTATAGGTTTGAAATCGTTTTTTCATGTAGGCTTGCAATGCATTGCGAGCCTACAGATTATGTCATTTCATTCGTGATTTTGGCAACACCTCAGCAAAACAAAAGTTCTTCGTTTGTTTTGTTCTGCCTTCGGTTTGCAAAAAAAATTTCCATTGTTAATTGTCCATTATCCATTGTTTAGTATTTTCCCGTCAATCCGATGAACGCATCCTCAAGATTTACCTTTTGCGCGGTTAAATTCTCGTATTTGATGCCTTTTGACAGCAAAAGCGACTGTAACTTGTCCATTTCCAAAAATGAACCGAACTCGACATTGCCACGGATTACCGTAGGATGATAGACATCAGCCATTTCGGGCAAAGCGCTGTTTTCTGCCAATTTGAAAGTGTACTGACGATATTTGCCAAGCAACTCGTCAACTGGCATCTGCAAGATAATCTTGCCATAGTCCATCATTATGCAGTCGTCGATGAGCCGCTCCATATCCTGTATTATGTGCGAAGTCAGGAAAACGGTCTTTCCCGACGATTTCACAAAATCGCGAAGGTAGTCAATGAACAGACGACGGTAGCCAGGGTCAAGTCCGAGCGAAAAGTCGTCCAGTATCAGCAACTTGGGATTCTGTGCCATAAGAAGTCCGAGAGCCACCTGCGAGCGCTGTCCGCACGACATCCGCGAAATGCGCTGGTTTGGTGCGACTTTCAGCATCGACATCAGGTCGTAATACACATTCTTGTCCCATTGCGGATAGAATCGGGCATAAAAGCGTTCTATCTGGCGGATGGTCATGAAGCTATACTGGATATGTCCTTCGATGAGCAGACCGATGTCGCGACGAAGTTCGGGATTCATACCAATTATGTTCTGCCCGAAAATGCGACATTCTCCGCTACGGGGCTTCAGAAAACCGCTTAGAATGTTGATGGTCGTGGTCTTGCCGGTTCCGTTCTTGCCCAAAAGTCCAAGTATGCGACCTTGTGGCACGCTAAAGCTAAGGTTTTCGTATATGCACCTTTTGCTGTAGTAATGGGTTAGGTTAATGCAATCAATCATGGGAGATTCGATGATTCAAAGATTTGAAAATTTGATGATTCGATAATTTGATTTGTAGCGACGCGCCATGGCACGTCGCTACAAATTATCAATTATCCATTATACATTGTCAATTGTTAATTGTTAATTGTCCATTATTCATTGTCAATTACATTATATTCCACCGCATCCAAATGATAAAACGACAAATACGCCTTGCCTTCCTTTGCTTGACGCTCGGCAATCTTTGCTCGGAAATCGGCAATGCGGGCTTCGGGGGTATTGGCTGTTTCCTGACGCGACTGCTTTTCGGCTCCGCATCCTTCAGCACCTTCGCCGTGCTGCTCCATTCCTGCGAGTTCCTTTTCCCATTCGTTCAGGTAGTCCTCGTCAATGCGCTCCTCTCGGACAATGCCCTTTACATAAACAACATGCTCAAGACATTCCTGCTTGAAAGGCTCGCCAAGTTCCACACTTTCAACACGCAAAATTTGCGTATCGTCACTACCCATAAGGAACATCTTGCGTCCACTGTGACGGCATAAATGCATACACACGCCCTCAACCTCCACGGTATCGCCGACCATTGCATCAATCTTTGCAAGCGCATCATCAACCTGCAAAACCTTTGCTTCGGGTGCTTCTTGTTCTACCTCGGCATTTTTCTTTCCATCGCAGGAAAAAAGAGCAAATGCCATCATTATTACTGCTAAAAGTTCAAATATTCTTTTCATATACTTAAATTATTTCGTTTCTACTCACATCGACCCTTCGACAAGCTCAGGGTGCGGGTTAGTTCTTTTTATTTGTCAATTATTTACATTCGACAAAAAAGCGTCGGGGCACGAAACATAAAAGAATATGAACAACATCTGCCCCGACATAGGAAATTTAACAAAAAATCTTAACGAATGAATATCTTATTCGTATTATTATCACCAACTTTCACGATGTACATTCCTTGCGGCAAATTGTGTCTTTCGACATCGCTTACAACAGCAAACGAGTCCACAACCTGACCTAACATATTATATACCATCACATTCAAGCCTTCTGCACCAGAAATCACCAATTCGCTTTCGTAGGAATAGATCTCGATGTTCCTTGCTTCGTCAGACAAAATGGAAGTAACAAGTTTAAATGAAACATCAACCGATGCATCTGCCGTAACGGTAAGCGTATAGGTGTTGTTTTCAACTGTAACAGCTTCGCCGTTAACCTTGAACTCGTCAAGTTCGTAGCCTTCCGCTGGAGAAATTGTGAAAACGACTTCCGTGTCGGCAAGCAAGTCGGTCAAAGATTCTGGTTCGGTAGTAACCGTGCCGTTTTCACCGACATTAAGTGTAATAGTGTAGGTTTGCGGTGCTGGTGCTGTAAATTCATATCCGGGGAAAGTGTATTTTGCAACAACGCCCTGCCACGAATATGTTGATGTGTAGGAAGTTTCGTTTTCGGCAAAAGCAAAATTCAATGCCTTGTCATTTTGTGCGCGGGTTGCAATCAAGAGAGAATCGCCTTTTACAGCGCACGAATTTGCTGTTATCATAGCCGTTGATTCTCCCAAAATGTAAGAGGTAGAAGTTTCGAGATTGCGGTTGAACGAATCGAAGTAGAGCGACTTGGGCGTAGTTGCCCAGTTGTAGCCGTAAACGAAAACGCTGTCGGCATTCACGGCGAGTCCGAAACTATTTGATATTCCGCTTGTCTGCTTTACAAAACCCTTGTCGGCAACACCAGTAGCGGAATTGCAACGGAAAACGAAGCCTGCATACATCGTTCCCTGTGCCGACACTGTATCCTGTCCAATCTTGAAACCGCCCTGAATGCCACCTGCGACAAAGAAACTTGAATTGTCGGGAGCGATTTCGAGTGCATTCAACTGCATAAAGTTCTTGTTGTTGACCTGTGCGCCCTGTACCAGCGACAAATAATCGACCGACAAATCGGAAGCATTTACCCTTGCAGTCCAGAAACTGTACTTGTCATCGGGCGTAACCTGCGAATCGCCAAGCGATACAACAGCATTGCTACCTTTCAGATAACCAGCAATATACAATTTTCCGTCCTTGTATTTCATTTGCTTTGCTGTTTCGCCAACCGACGAGCCACCCGTAACGATATGATTATTATAGGTAAGGTCGCTGTTGAGTTTCAACACAAATGCTGAGCCTGCAAATGCAGAACCGCCGTCCCAGTCGGCAACATTGTGTGCCAGAATCTCACTCTCGCCAATGTGCATCGTGCGTCTAAGATTACCCGTAACGAAGAAATTTCCGTTGGCATCCTGTGCTGCTCCGTAAAGCGAAAATCCATCCGATGTACCCCAACTATAATTATCTGCCGGATTGTCAACTGGATTCCAATCGACTGTAGCACGGACTGCACTGCTAATGTTTCCATCGGCATCAACCTTTACGAAAACTGGCTGATACACATTGTGATACTCGGCATCGGGAAATGAAAACGAAATTGTTGTCTCGGTGCCATTGTTGCCTACCAGTTGCAACAAAATGTCCGTTCCGTAGAAATTGGCGCTTGTGTGACGGGCTTTCAGTGCCAGAAATGCACCGCCATCGGCAGTAGGCGTATAGTCGCTTGACGACACATCAACATCGCCGTTCTTGGAGTATATTTTCCACAAGGCATTTCCGCTGAAATCGTGCTTTACCAACATAATGTTATTGTTGTAGCTCGTTCCAGAGTACGGAGCGCCCGTCATATCCTCGCCCAGCAAATGTCCTTGCGTAGCAGCCACATCGCCGGTTGTGTCGGCATCGGAGCCCATACTTGCCAAAGTATATACATACCCAGCATCGTCCACCTTTGTGCCATAAATGGTGGTCTGGGCCTTGTTCTGCGCGTTTGCCTCGGCAACGGCAGCCGAATACCAGTCAAAACTTATTTCCTGCGTCTGCGCACCGACGGCAAACGACAACCCAATAAAAAACAAAAACAATGATAAAACTTTACAATTCATAAATATAACATTTTAATTATTAATCAAATCCATAAAATTTTCTTCGTTTTGAAACGACATTGCAAATTTACCCTAGCGCACACATACGCTCCTATCCCCATTTGTCGTAGTTTTTGCCACCCCAAATCCCTATTTGTTGTGATGGAAAGTTTGAGTGGCTAGCGCCGTTTCTGTTTAGACGCAAAATTTTGCGCCTGTACAAACAGCTTTCCACTTATCGCTACTTGGTTTTGAAAAATGTAGAAATCCGTACCCGATGAATAATTCCCTAAAAAAGATTTCCTAGTTCAAGATATTTATTGTAATTTTGTGCGCTAACAATATAAATAATTTTTATTTACGGCTTTCAATAATGACAATAATTAACACAATAATGGCGAGCAAAAGGACTGTGTTTACAATGCAGTCGCTACTGATGTTGCTTGACATTTCGCAGACAAACGGATTGCCTGCCAAACTGCATTATTATGTAAAGCAAGGAGTTTTGCTAAATCCACGTAGAGGAATTTATGCGAAGCCCGAATACGATGTAAGGGAAATGGCGTGTGCCGTATTTCAACCGTCGTACATATCAATGGAGTATGTCTTGAGTCGGTCTGGAGTAACTTTCCAGTATGTTGACGAAATTACATCTATCAGTTATCAGAACCGAAGCGTGGAAATTGATGGCAAAATTTATTCGTTCAGGCGTATAAATCCATTGTTGTGGTTAAATACTGCCGGTATAATCCAAGAAAACAATATAGCCATAGCCTCGCCGGAACGGGCTTTTTTGGATATGCTTTATCTGAGTGCAGGCAACTGCTATTTCGACAATCTCCGGGTGCTTGACAAAACGGCTATTAGGAAAATTCTTCCTACATATAATTCTGTCACATTGAATAATAGGGTGAAACAATTAATTGGAATTTGAATATGGACATAAATAAGCATCGTTACTATATGACGCAAGTGTTGCTTGCAATATTTCAGGATAACGAACTGGGCAAGTTGCTGGCATTCAAGGGTGGAACTTCTATGCTAATGTTCCACGGCCTGACAAGATTTTCTACCGACTTGGACTTTAACCTGCTGGACAAGGAGCAGACTGAAAAGGTTTATCATCGCATTCGCAGTATTTTGCAACGATTTGGAAAAATAGAAGATGAAGCAATAAAGTTTTATGGCGCAATACTTGTGCTTAATTATGGGAAAGGCGAGCGTATGCTGAAGGTTGAAGTCAGTACGCGCCAATACGACAATCATTATGAGGTTAAAAACTTGATGGGAACGGATATACGGATAATGACAGTTTGCGATATGTTCGCGCATAAACTTTGCGCACTTGGTGAACGCATAACTCCTCGTGATGTTTACGATACTTGGTTTTTCCTGCAAAATAGAACCGAAATCAATTCCAATATTGTGCGGTTGCGTACAGGAAAGTCGGTATCTGATTATGCAAGACAATGTGCAGAAATCGTCAAAAAAACAAGCCCTAAAACATTGATGCAGGGCTTGGGTGAGGTTTTGACAGACAATTCTTCGAAAAATTTTGTAAAAAGACAATTGATTGAGGAGACTGCTTCGTTACTCAACTTATTTGCTCAGTATCCTCTTGTAGCAAATCAAAAGAATACTTTGCGAATGCAAATGCTACTTGAGAATCCTGACTTGATACCAATGTTTGAAAGCAATGATGTGGATTTGAGCACGGTATCGGAAAACCAACTGCAATGTGCGCTTAATCAAGGAGAGACACTGGAATTATATACGCGAGGTGGTCGGCTTGTGAAGTTGGTATTAGGCAATGTATAGAGTTTGATGGGCTACGCCCGTTTCTCGCTACTCTGTTTCTGGTTCCAAAGGTTTCGCCCGTTTCTTGTTGAATCGCGCTATGGCACGATTTTACAGCTCAAAGTGGGCTAAAAGGCAGAAAGAAGACCTATATTGATGTCGAACAGTCGAACTGAAGACCTGTCGAACGGTCAGGCTGTTAGACTGCAAGCCTGTCAGCCCTTTAGCCTTTTCGCCCATCACCCTCCCCATTTGTCGTAGTTTTTGCCATCCCAAATCCCCATTTGTTGTGATTGACTGACAGCACCGTGACATCGTACCTTTGCAAACGATGAAAAAAGCGGTCGCCATATTGTGCCTTGTTGTTTTGTTTGCAAGTTGTTTTGCAAGCAACACACTGACCATAAAGCTGTTCGACAAAGCAAGCAAGGAGCCTGTCGCCGATGCATACATATACGCTTCGGACAGCAACGGCAAATCGACTGGCGCGGTAAGCGACGACAACGGCACGGCAAAACTGATACTCAGCAGCGGCGAATACACCATATACATTTCGCACATACAATACGAAACACAGCAAACAAACATAAGGCTGGAAAATGACCTCGCACTGACATTCTACCTGCAAAAAAAGAACTATCAGCTCGGCGAAGTCGTTGTCACAGCCTCCGAATCGAAGAAAATCGGTTCGGTATCGACCATCGGGCGCGACGCAATGAGCCACTTGCAACCTACTAGCATAGGCGACCTTATGGAACTTCTGCCGGGCGGCATCTCGCAGACACCATCACTCACCCAGGGCAATTCCATATCCCTGCGCGAAACCGGTTCGCTCGGCTCCAGCGGACAAAAAACGAACAGCTCGCAGTATTCGACCAATTCGCTCGGCACACTGTTCGTTGTCGATGGCGCACCTATAAACACCGATGCAAACATGCAGTATATGCAGAACGGTGGCTTCGACGGTATGGATATGACCAACCGCGGTGTCGATATGCGAACCATCAGCACCGACGACATCGAAAGCATAGAAGTTATGCGCGGAATACCATCGGTAGAATACGGAAACCTGACAAGCGGAGTGGTGAACATCAAGAAGATACGAAAACCAACAAAACTAAACGCCCGCTTCAAGGCCGACGACAAAAGCCAGCTTCTGTCGCTGGGAAAAGGTTTTGCACTCGATTCAAGCAAATCGCACATTCTGAACATCGACGGCGGTCTGCTGAACGCCTACGCCGACATACGCAATCCGCTCGAAGAATACAAGCGTGCAAACCTCTCGGCACGACTGACAAGCACACTAAATAAAGAAAAGGTAACGCTTAAAATCACACCGTCGGCGGAATATACAGGTTCGTTCGACAACTACAAGACCGACGAAAACCTCAGCTATTCGGGCATAAACACCTTCAAATCGACCTACCACAAACTGTCAGTCGGCAATGGCATCAGCATTTTGCCCAACGGGAATGGTCATTACCAGAAAACTGTCGTCAATATGCAGTTAACGCAGGAGTTC
>CAJOEG010000016.1 GCA_905233405.1 uncultured Bacteroidales bacterium
CAGCAGAACCTGCTCCGGAAGAACCTGCTGCAGAATAAACAAACATCATTTTAACGCAATAAAGAAGGCTGCCAAATTTTTTTTGACAGCCTCTTTTTTATTGTATGTTATTTTCCCTATTTTACAGGAATATTCTTCAGTACATCAAGCAGATGCCTGTACCACATATCCACGGTCTTGATTTCAACCTTCTCGTCGGGCGAGTGAACGCCACGCAAAGTCGGACCGAACGAAACCATATCGAGGTTCGGGTACTTCTCGAGGAACAGACCGCACTCAAGTCCTGCGTGAATTGCACGAACAACAGGAGTCTTGCCGAACAGTCTTTCGTACGAAGCAACAACAATCTTCAGAATTTCCGAATCGGTATTCGGTGCCCATCCGGGATAGCCGTCGCCCGATTCTACCTTTGCACCTGCAAGCAGGAACACATTGCGTACCATAGTGTTGATGTCTTCCTTGCCCGATTCGAGCGAACTGCGCTGGCTGGTCGTAACCTGAATCTTGTCGTCGTAGAACTTTACCGATGCAAGGTTGGTTGATGTCTCGACCAAGCCCTTTATTGCTGGGCTCCAAGCGTGTACTCCGTGAGGACAAGCCGAAACCGCCATCACAAGTCTGCGCTGAGTTTCCTCGTCGATTACGAATGCCGGCATAGCCTCTTCGTGAAGCTCCAAGTTGATATTCGGCTCGGTTATCTTTATTTCCTTGATAATGTCTTCCTTGAACTTTGCAAATTCCTTCCTTACATCCTCGGCAAAGTCGGCCTTAACGGTGAAAACAAATTCTGCCTCACGCGGAATGGCGTTGCGCTTGTTGCCACCGTCGAAATGTGCAAGGCGAGCAAAATACTTGCTTGTTATTTTCTGAAGGAAACGGTTGGCTATCTTGTTGGAGTTGCCAAGTCCCTTGTTGATTTCGTCTCCGCTATGACCACCAGCAAGTCCGTTGATTATGAACTTGTATGCAACATGATGCTCGGGAACGGCTTCCTTCTTGTATGAGAAGTCGGCAACAGTGTCGATACCACCGGCACAACCGATAAACATTTCGCCTTCGTCCTCGGAATCGAGGTTGAGAAGGATTTCACCATCGAAAAATCCAGCTTCAAGTGCAAAAGCACCAGTAAGACCAGTTTCCTCGTCGATTGTAAAGAGGCACTCAATTGGTCCGTGTTCAACACTGTCATCAGTAAGGATTGCCATTTCGGCTGCACAGCCAATGCCATCGTCAGCACCCAAAGTTGTTCCTTTTGCCTTTACCCATTCGCCGTCAATGTACGGGGTGATGCCTTCGTTGTCGAAGTCAATCTTTACATCGCGGTTCTTCTCGCAAACCATATCCATGTGCGACTGCAAAACTACTGTCTTGCGGTTTTCCATGCCCTTTGTTGCGGCCTTGCGGATTACTACGTTGCCAACCTTGTCGCGGCGTGCTTCGAGGTTGTTGTCCTTTGCAAACTTCATCAGGAATTCCACCATCTTCTCCTCTTTCTTCGAGGGACGCGGAACTTTCGTTATCTGTTCAAAATACTGCCAAACTTTTTTCGGCTCAAGATTACTTAATACTTCCATAGAAAAATTTTTATTAATTTTGACAACGAAATTAATACTTATCGGACTAACAGCAAAAAAAATGAACGGAATAAAAAATATTTTTTTCATCACATTGATTATCATTGCATTTGGAATTGGTTCAAGTTCTTGTAAAAAGGATGAAAATCACATTTATGGAAAAGTTACCGATATGTCAACTGGCGAAGCGGTAGGCAATGTGAAAGTTGATTTATATTTGACAAAGATAAGTACGGGCAGTTATTCGGGTTCTTTTGAGAAATTTGCCTCAACGGTTACCGATGCAGAGGGCAACTATAGCCTTGAATTTGAACCTGTTGCTGCTGGTGAATACAGCATACACATATCGAAGGACGGCTATCATTCGAATATCTTGGACTTTATGCCAGAGGAAACTGCATCGGAATACGAAAAGAACATGGCAATACCCAAGGCAGGGTACGTACATTTTAAGATTCGCAACGCATACGGTGCATATCAGGGCAACGAAAACGATGTTGTAAGAATTAAAGTAGATGGAATAAATCCGCTTTGTTCCGAGTGTTGCTCATCTGATTACTACTCGTTTGAAGGACTTGGTGTAAACGAAGATTTTGTATGTAACATTGTTGCAGGCGATGAAATAACAATAAACCGCTATCTTGTGCGGAATAACAATTCGGAATACAAGAGCAAAAAATTCGTCTGCGAACAGGGGGATACGATAGAATATATCTGGAATTATTAGCCAATACATATTCCTTTTATGTCAATTGCTGCATTATAAAATTCCATACATAAATGGAAATCTTTATGGAAAAAGACCTCACCAAATGTCAATAGATATAAATTGACCTAAAAATATAAAAGTATCACAATAAAAAATTATAACTTGCGCAATATTTTTTTCATTGAATTCTTATGAAACAGCTATTACTTTTATCAATTGCACTCTGTTGCCTTTGCGGATATGCGATTTCGCAAAACGGACATATTACGCTAACACATTCGGCGCAGAAGAGTGGTTTGTTACAGTCGAACAGTATGACTGGTTTTTGCACCACATTTTCTTTCAACTCCATCGAAAGCCAATCCATTTCGAACGAAAAGGGAAATTTCTCAGAAATCTATATTGACGGTTCGTTCCCATACGGAGAAGTAGGGTCCCCGTCGCTTCCTATGGTTACAAGGTTGATTGCAATCCCGCAGGGTGCAACGCCGGTAGTCACGGTAAACGGATATTCCGAATCGGAATACGCGTTGTCAGACTACGGTATTAATACATTGTCGGCACAGCAGGCTTCTGTACGTAAGGACATTGACCCGACAACCGTGGAATACGTTGTTGACGAAGCCGCCTACGCACGCGACACCTACACAACCGATGAAATAGCTTCGGTGGAATATTTAGGTACTATGCGTGGTATACGTCTCGGTAAACTGACAATACGTCCTGTAGCATACAATGCTGCTGCAAATATGGTTAAGGTTTACAACGATGTAAATGTTACTGTAAGTTTCGAGAATGCCGATGCTGCACTTACGCAGAGTATGTTCGCAAGCACCTACAGTCCTGCATTCAACAGTATCTACGACCAGTTGTTTAACAAGAGCATTTTCGGTAATTCGGCAATCAAAGGAGTTTACGATTCTCACCCTGACATGTACAGCACACCTGTCAGGATGCTGGTCATCTGCTATTCGGGATTCAAGAACAATGCATCACTCAACCAGTGGCTTCAATGGAAATTGCAGAAGGGTTACTATGTAGACATTTTCTACACCGACGAGACAGGAACAACGGCATCGGCAATTGCTTCGTTTATCAAGACCAAGTATAATGCGTCTGTAGCATCAGGGAATGCATATACATATTTGATTACCATCGGTGATACAGGACAGGTTCCACAGTATCAGACAAAAGATATAGATGAAGACGCGGCATCGGATATAGGCTATTCAAGTGTTGACTATGCTACAAATCGTGATTATTTCCCTGATATGTACTACAGCCGTATTTCTGTTGAAAATGCAACACATCTTGCAAATTATGTCAACAAGGTTATTGCATACGAGAAATATGAATTTGCAGACGGTGGCAATTTCCTAAATAATGTGATAATTGTTGGCGGTTGGGATTCGAGCTGGACAAGCATGGTTGCTGCTCCTACAGTAAATTATGCGAAGAACAACTATTTCAATGCATCGAACACTACATACGGTGGATTTGGAAACGGTACGATAAGCACTGTAATATCAACGAATTCAACACAAGGTTATTCGGGGTCCAACAATGGTTGCTACAATGGCATCAACAACGGAGCCTGCTTTGTTAACTATACAGCACATGGTGACAAGCAAAAATGGGAGCAGCCATTATTTTCAGCAAAACAAGTGGAAACATTGACAAATACAGGAAAGTATTTCTTTGGTGTTGGTAACTGCTGTCTATCAGGGAATTTTAACAATGCGGAGCAAACATCGTATGGAGGAACAACTTATTATCCGACTTCTGCAATAGGAAAAACTGCTTGCTTTGCAGAAACAATGATTCGTGTTCCCAATGCTGGTGCTATTGCATACATCGGTTGTGCTCCATATTCTTGGTGGTACGAAGATTTTTACTGGGGTGTAGGGGCTCATTCGTTTTCATCGGGAAATGCTCCATCGACAACAGGTTCAACTATGGGATTCTATGATGCAATGTTTACAAATGATTATTGGAATTCTGCTTCCTCATTATTGTTTATAGGTAATTTGGCTGTATCATCGGCAATATCCAGCGGTTATTCGACTTCTTCTGGAAATAATGGAACAGGAAGCTATGGTAGTGAGTATTCCAATAGCGATGTATATTATTGGTCCTTTTACCACACATTCGGCGACGGTTCCGTAATGCCATACATTACAAAGCCGGAAACAAATACTGTTTCGCATTCGGCTTCGATAATGGCAGGTATGACATCATTGACAGTAAACGCAGTGGCAGGTTCGTATGTGGCAGTTACCGACAATGTGTCGACAATCTACGGCGTTGCCGTTGCAAATGCCCAGGGGGTAGCGACGGTTAACTTCACCGAGTCAATACCATCATCAGGAACTTTATATGTAGTAGTTACTCGTCAGCAGTACCAACCCTATTTCGGAACTGTTGACATTACTATTGCTAACGAGCCTTACGTATCGATTCAGAGCTACTCGCCACAAAATGTAAGTTTTGGAACAACCAATGACCTTTCGATGACACTCGTCAATATGACAACTGGCACAACCAACGTGAGCCTTACGACATCCGACCAATATCTGACATTAAACGCAGCTAGTGCATCATTCGGAGCAATGACGGCACAGGGAGGAACAGCGTCGAGCAACGCATTCAACTTCTCGGTTGCCGAGAATACTCCCGACGGTCACGTTGCAACAATCAACGCAACAATAACCAATGGTTCGCACTCTTGGGAAGGCACGATGACGATTACGGGTGCTGGTCCTATTTGCGATGCTCCAACTGGACTCAATGTCGCATTAAACGGTTCAAATGCAACTATCACTTGGGATACCCAAACCATTACTCCTATTACCATAAGCGACGATTTCGAAAGTCATACCGCTTTTGCAATCAACTCGCCAGGTACTGTGGGCTGGACGTATATCGACGGGGACAATACCGAGACTGGTGGGTTCAGTGGATTTAACTTCACTGGCGAAGAGTCAAAAATGGCATACATAATAATGGACAAGGGTAGTATTAGCAATTTGAATGCTGGACATTCGGGCAATAAATTCCTTGCAGCACTTTGGACTCAAAATGTTCAGAACGACGACTGGGTTATCAGTCCCGAACTCAATTTCACAGAAAACTTCACTTTCTCCTTCTGGGCTCGTTCAAACCATACGACATACGCTTCTGAGAAGTTCTATGCAGCATACTCTACTACCGGGAATTCGGCAAGCAACTTTATAAATCTTAATAACACAGCAACAACGACTACAAATGCATGGACGCAATATTCATATACTGTTCCTGCCAGTGCAAAATATGTCGCAATACATTGTGTGTCTAACGACCAATATATGTTTGGTGTTGATGACATTACAATCAGCGGAAATGTTATATCAGGTGCTGCTTCTATAAACCTCTATGACAACGGAATTCTTGTCGCTTCTAACTTGACAAGCGGAACTTACACGGCAAATAACCTTACTGCTGGCGAACACTGTTTTAGTATTCGTGCAATTTGTGATGACAATAGCGAATCGATGTCGGCACAAAGCTGCGTAACGATAGATGGTCATACAAATATCGAAGAAGACAGCATTTCAGTTGAACTTTATCCTAATCCAACCGATGGCAAGTTTATGATTGAATGCAAAGAAATAACAACCGTTGAAATATTCAATTTGGTAGGTCAGATTGTCGAAAGGGTAGAAGCTAATTCGGATACGATTAGCATTGACGCTTCTAATTGGGCAGAGGGTGTTTATTCCGTAAGGATTAAGACCTCTGATGCTGGCATTGTAGTAAAGCAGATTATAAAGCAATAATGTTATTATTATTCAATTAGGGGAAGTGGCGATTTATTGTCACTTCCTTATTTTTTGTCATTGTTGTCAGCTAAATTATGCGTTGTCACAATTTTTGTTTTGCTTCGTTGCGTGAACTAAAGGTACGGGAACTAGTCGTAACACGCGATACGGAATGGAGGTGTAATAAGCCGCTCACTGAGCATTTCGCCCCCTGCGATGTACTAAGCGATGTCGAAGTAAGCCGAATCGAAGGGTCGAAGTGCGGCAATATACAAGGAGATTGGCTTCGCCGAGCTAAAGGTTGCATTATGTGTAAACACGTATGGTTGCCAAAAAGAAAGGTGTGCCGTAATGGCACACCCTTCACAAAGCAATATGAAAAAGTCTTTTATTTCTCGGGAACAAGTCTAACCTTTACGTAGCTGTCGAACTTGAAGTACTTTTCGGCAGCCTTTGTCATCTGAGCCTTGTTGATGCCATTAATACGTGCATCTTCACCGTTTGCCTCTTCGGGAGTGATGTCACCCTCTACAAGGTCAATTACAAGGCTTCTCCAGTATCTGTTTTCCTTGACTTCGGTTTCGTGTTCACGTTTCTTCTTTTCGATAACCTTTGCAATTTCCTCATCGCTTATGTCACCCTTCTGGATTGACTTTATAACGTCAAAAATCTTTCCCTTAAGTTCGGGTTCTCTTGCAGGGTCGCAGCTGTAGAAAATCTGTACTCCATATCTTCCTGTAGGCTTGTTTGAAGTCATAGGATATGCACCTATAGAATATACACCGCTTTCCTTTTCACGAATCTGTTCGAGGAGCTTGGTAGTGAGAATCTTGCAGATAGCATCGATTTCGGTATTGTTCTGTGCATTGTATTCAAAATCTCCGTGGAAGAGTATGATTTCAATACACTTGTCATCCTTGCCCTTTCTCACGTCCTTTTCGATTCCACCCTTTGGAGGACGGATGCCAAGGTCAACGAAAGTTTCGTTGCGTTCAACAGTTTCGAGCGAACCCAAGTATTTTTCAATCAACGGTTTTGCCTTCTTAACATCAACATTTCCAACAAAGTAGAAAGTGAAGTTGCATGGGTCGTTGAAACGCTGCTTATAGAACTTGCTCATATTCTTGAAGTTAACTTCGTCGAGCATAGCGGGTGTCATAGGTTTGCGGTATTCGCTGTAGTTGGCCATGATCCATCTCATCGAATCCTGCCATACGGTCTGTGGGTCGAGGCTTGCGTTTTCAAGTACGCCCTTTTGCTTTTCAACGTACGACTTGAATGCATCTTCGTTGAACTTAGGCTGTGTGAAATAAGCATTTACAAGTTCGAGCATTGTCTCGAATCCTTCAACGTCGCAACTTCCAGTAAATCCTTCTTCGGTTTCACCAATGTATGGAGAAACACGAGCATTCTTGCCCGATAGATATTTCTGCAATTCGGTTGCATCGTAATTGCCAAGACCGCTTTCGTCCATTACGTCGGTTATGCACTGAACTGTGAGAGCGTCCTTTGCGTTGAACTTAGAGTAACCGCCGTCGCTCTTTGCAGTCATTGTGATTTCGTCGGCCTTGAAGTCAGTGTGCTTGATTACAACCTTAACACCGTTTTTGAGAGTCCAAGTTTCGTATCCGAACTGCTTGTTTACTTCCTTCTTTGCAACTTTGCCCTTTGGTCCGAGAGCGTCAACGAGAGGCTTGTCAGCTACCTTGTCAACATATGGTTCGGTGCTGGTCTGGTTTGCTTCTTCAAAAGCCTTTCTAAGCTGTGCTTCGGTCGGGAGTTTTGAGCCTTCCTTTTCGGGAGCCATTGCAAATACCACGCAGTTTTCGTCGGTAATCATTGTGGCTGCATAGTTGTTGACTTCTTCAAGGGTAATTTCAGGGATGTACTTGTTGTAAAGTTCGTGTTCGTATTCTGCACTCATAAATGCTGAGTGAGGTGGCAGGAAGTTAGCCTTGTATTCGTTTACGTAGCTTTCTGATTTCTGTTTGTCGCGCTCGTTGTACTGCTTTTCAATCATCTTCAAGATGTCCTTCTTTGCGCGGTCGAGTTCGGTCTGGGTGAATCCGTGCTGAATCATTCTTTGGTTTTCGGTTGCAAGAACTCTTAATGCGTTTTCAAGCTTGTCGTTCTGAAGCATTGCGAAGTTCATAAAAGCATCCTTTCCGCCCATAAACGGTGAATATGCACCGAAAGCCTGTACGAAAGGAGGATTTGGTGACAAGGCGATTTCCGAGAAACGAACCATAAGCATCTGCGACATAAGAGTTGAAACCATATCGCGACGAGCATCAGCAACAGTAACGGTGCTGGTCTGCGGGTGCTTGTAGAAAATTTCAATCATAGTTGCAGGACATTCGGGGTCGGTTGCAAGCTTTACGATTGTTTCCTTGTGGTCTGGAATGGTTACAACTTCTCTTGGCTTAGGATTTACAGGTTTTGGAATCTGCGAGAACTGATTCTTTATGCGGTTTTCCATATCGGCAACGTCGAAATCGCCAACGACTATAACAGCCATAAGGTCAGGACGATACCAAGTCTTGTAGAAATCCTTTATTACCTTCGGGTCAAAGTTGTCAACAACTTCCATAAGGCCTATCGGCAGACGTTCTGCATACTTTGAACCATTGAACACAGCCTTGAGCATTTCGTTCTGCACGCGTTCCTGTGCGCCCTGGCTCAAACGCCATTCTTCGTGGATGACACCACGTTCGTCGTTAATCATATCGTCATCCATCGTAAGTTCGTGAGCCCAGTCGTAAAGTACGAGCAAGCCCTTGTCGATGAATTCGCTGTTGTCGGTCGGAACCTTGATGCCATATACGGTTTCGTCGAACGAAGTGTAAGCGTTAACCTCGCTACCGAACTGCATACCAATTGATTCCATGTACTTTACGAGTTCGTTCTTGTTGAAGTGGGTACTTCCGTTGAACGCCATGTGCTCGGTAAAGTGAGCCAAACCGCGCTGTTCCTCGGTTTCGAGTACCGAACCAGCATACACTGCAAGCGTGAATTCTGCACGGTTTTCCGGAATTGAGTTCTGTCTAATGTAGTAGGTAAGTCCGTTGTCGAGTTTGCCTACCACTACTTTCGGGTCGTTCGGCAACTTGTCGGAAAGTGCCATTCCCTGCGAAAATGCTGCTCCTATGCCTAAGAATAGTGAGAACAGCAGAAGTGTGAATTTTCTCATCTGTATTTAGTTTTTAAATTTTCTGGATGCAAAAATAACTGCTTATCTCCAATGTCAACGTGAAAGATTTCTTAAACTATCGGCACTGACGAGTTGCACCTGCTCAATGACATTGCCTTTCTCGTATATTACCTTCAGGGCTTCGGTGCCGTCTTCGAGATAGAATGTCCAGATACCTTCGGCGGTGTCGTTGACATACTTCTTGGTATATTGCACCTGTCCGTTTACATAATAGACGTTGTTTTCGCCGTTGCGCAGTCCGTGCGTGTAATCGCCGACGCTCCATATTTTTCCACAATCGTACCAAGCCTTCCAACGACCGTCGCGAAGGTTGTCGCTGTCGAGCGGACCTTCCATACAGATGTTTCCGTTCTTGTAATAGCGTTTCTCGTACTTAGCCATAGTGGTGTCGGCCTTGTCGTAGAACCTGATTCGTCGGGTTTCGCCACTATCGAAAGTATCGGTTACCGAATATTCGTAAACAGTTGCAAGTGTATCGGTTGCAAGCACTTCTGGAAGCGGTTTTTCATCTGTACCACTGCACGATAATAGAATGTATGCAGTTGCGAATGATAGAATGATGAGTAATTTGTTCATTTGTCGTTATTTTTTGAACGAAAATTTGCGTTCGTACTAAATTCAAAATGTTTATGAATTTATCTTATTCTATCTAATATAGTTAGACACCGCAAAATTAATGCGTTTGTATGATAGGACAAAAATATTTTACAAACAAAAAAGCACATTAATTATCGTTTTGAGAGCTTTTGCTTGGTATTGTAGTATCGTTACAAAATTACAATTATCCATTGTCAATTATAAATTTTAATATCATGAAAAAAATTTACTTTCTTATCTTTCTGATTTCCCTTTGCTTGGGAGCATTTTCGCAGGATATTACAGTCCGCTTTATGGGGCGGCTAAACGGAACAAGCTACTGCCAGTTAGACAGGGTTGAAGTTACCAACCTTACCCGCAACTGGAGTGAAACACTGGAGTACCCCGACACCATCATTGTCCTGGGCAGCTCTTCTGATGCAACCTTGAACATTGCAGCTACGCAGGGGCTTGGGCAGAACGTTCCAAATCCTTTCGACTGCGAAACTCGTGTTGAACTATCCCTGTCGCAGAGCGAGAAGGTTCGTATGCAGCTGCTCGACGCTTCGGGCAGGCAGTGTGCCGACTACAGCGGTTCGCTCGATGCTGGTGTGCATACGTTCGACATTTCGGCATCCAATCCGCAGACCTATATATTAAGTGCGGTTGCTGGCGACAAGCCCTATTCCATACGTATGGTGAATGTTGGCAGCGGATGTGGCAGCAGCATAAGGTACTAGGGTGGTTCGGGCTGCATAACGGCAAAGCTTACCACTGCCAACGAGTTCCACTCCGGCGACAATATGCGCTATGTGGGCTATGCGACAATAGG
Source organism: uncultured Bacteroidales bacterium (assembly GCA_905233405.1). GTDB lineage: Bacteria > Bacteroidota > Bacteroidia > Bacteroidales > ML635J-15 > Bact-19. Next base: position 10,700 of record CAJOEG010000016.1, read on the forward strand.
CAGTGCGAATGTTACAAGCGAGGTTATTGAACAGCCGCAATCAGTAAGTCAGGATTTGACAATGGATTTTACTGTAGCGACATCGGGTACTGTAAACGGCCACGACTGGGTTGATCTCGGCTTACCGTCAGGCATCAAATGGGCAACCTGCAATGTAGGTTCAACCACTCCCGAAGGCTACGGCGACTATTTTGCCTGGGGCGAAACTAGCACGAAGACAACTTATGACTGGAGTACATATCAACATTGCAACGGTTCCGAAACCTCACTCACCAAATATTGCAATAATTCTGAATATGGCAACAACGGTTACACCGACAACCTAACCATTTTGGAAGCAAGCGACGATGCGGCCACTACCAACTGGGGTACAGGCTGGAGAATGCCTACAAGGGAAGAAATGGCTGAGCTGAAAGATAACTGTACAGTAACATGGACTACACAAAACGGAGTAAACGGACGCTTGTTTACCGGACCTAACGGCAACTCCATTTTCCTGCCCGCTGCCGGCGGCCACTTATATAGCGCCCTCCTCGATGCCGGTTCCTACGGCGAGTACTGGTCTAGTTCGCTCCACTCGGGCGATCCGGAAGCCGCGTGGGACCTCTACTTCTATTCGGACGGTTACCACATGGGCAGCCACCTCCGCTACTATGGGTTTACCGTTCGTGCGGTTTGCGCCCAATAGGAATTTAGGAATTACGATTTTAGGTTTACGGCAGTCGGCAATGGTCGGCTGCTGTTGTTTTAGGGCTACGCCGTTTGAATGCCTGCGGCGTTTAAGGACTAACGCACGTTTCTGGGTTTGAATGGCTAAAGCTGTTTGAAGATTTGAAGATTTGAGGAATTTGAAGATTTGATGATTTGAGGGTTCAAAGTTTAAAGTTCAAGGGTTCAAAAGTTCTGGTTTTTGGGGCTTGCATGCTAACAGTCTTACGGTCTAACGGTCTGGCTGACTGTCAGACAGGTCTTCTGCTCGGCAGTTAGACTTTTAGCCTTTTTGCCCCCAATGTTTCTATGGATGGTGCCGTTTGGATGGCTAAAGCTGTTTGAAGATTTCAATTGTCAAAATATTTAGTAGAAAGGAATAAATTTTTGTTGGAAATTATTATCCATATAAAGATTTATTTCTATCTTTGCCTTTGAAAAATTGTCGAAATTTCAAAGGTGTAATGTTTGGTGAATGTTCGATAAAGAATGGCGATACGCTTAGGCAACGCATAGAGGCTTTGCCCGAGGATTCCATATTGTTTCGTTCCGATTTCCCAGAATATCATTCCGAATTTGTTGGCGGAACGTTGGCGGAACTGACTAACGATGGCATTTTGGTGAAACTGGCTCAGGGAATATATGCCAAGCCACGTAAAAGCAGGTTCGGAAATGTTTTGCCGTCCATTGATAAGATTGTACAGGCTATCGCAGGGCGCGACAATGCACAAATTATACCTTCGGGGATAACAGCATTGAATATCTTGGGGCTGTCAACTCAGGTGCAAATGAACTACACCTATCTGACTACAGGCAGTGAACGCTTAATCAAGTTGACCAACCAGCGAGTAATGCTGAAAAGAGGTGTGCCAAAGAATTTCTGCTATGGAACAAGGCTCATTGCGCTGTTGGTACAGGCGTTGAAGGCATTGAAGCAGGAAAATGTAGGACAAGAGGAATTGCAGACAATACGCGAACTAATATCCAAAGAACCAGACAGGAAAACATTGGCAAAGGATGTTGACATGATGCCAGTATGGATGAAAAGAATTGTAAAACCTATGCTATAAAATAAGAAAAAAATGAAGAAATTATGGGTAAATAATGAATTGGTTGACCGTCTGGCAATGTTGCAGAGGACAGAAACCGAACATCCTGGCATTAATCAGGTTGCAATAGAAAAGGACTAGTGGGTGACGGTCACGTTGAATGCATTGTTTCGGACCGAATGTTGTGAGTCGCTAATATTCAAGGGCGGCACGTCACTATCAAAAGGGGTCAACATTATTGAGCGTTTTTCCGAGGACATTGACTTGGCTATCAGTCATAATTTTTTCGGCATAGATAAGACGAGCAAGAGCCAGCGTGAGAAATTGCGCAAAATGGCGCGAAAATATATACACGAGACACTCTCGGAACAATTGGATGCCAGATTGAAAGATATGGGCATTAGTGGTTACAGTATAGAGAATGTAACTCATATACATAATAGTAGTGGTGAAAAACAACTGATAGATTCAGATACTGACCCTACAGTTATTTTGCTGCATTATACTTCGGTGTTAGATGAAACAATCAGTTATATTCCGCCTCGTGTGAAGATTGAGATTAGTTGCCTTTCGATGGACGAACCGACCGAAGTGCGAGAAATACATTCTCTTATTGGCGAAAGTTTCGATGACGAGGATTCGGATGCCGATTGCAAAGTAAGGACTGTTGTGCCTACACGCACATTCTTGGAGAAGATATTTTTGCTTGCCGAGGAGTTCCAGAAAGATAAGCCAAGAAGTGTTAGGATGTCACGGCATTTGTATGATTTGGAGAAACTGATGGATACCCAATATGGACAAGAGGCATTGTCTGACCGTTCTTTATATGATGCCATAGTGGAACATCGTCGGACATATTATGCTTTGAAATATGTAAATTATGACCTTCATAATCCTGCTACAATCAATTTTATGGTACCTCAACAGCATATTGAGGCGTGGAGAACGGATTATGCTGACATGAGACGTTTCTTTATCTATGGTGATTCGTTGGAGTTCGATGCGCTGATGAATAGAATAGAGGAGTTGCAAGAAAGAGTGAAAAGGGGATGGTAAATTTTGCATTTTCAATCCATGGTGCATATTCGCTCCATTGCTGTATTGCGGCTCTGTTTATCATAGTTCGTCTATTTCTATTTGTGTGTTTATGTTTATTTCCAGAGCTCATCGTAGGCTCTAACTTATGACGAAGCAATACCAAGGCTCTGCCTTCCTTTCGGATTTGCGGGCTGAAAGCCCAGCAAGCACAACAGGTTTAGGCAACGCCTCAAACCAATATGCATACACAACACCACGCCATGAAAGGGCAAAAGGATTTACGATTTTAGATTTACGAATTACGATTTTGCAGACAAGATGCACGTAGATTTACGATTGAATTAATAATTTGTAGCAGCGCAATGCTTTGCGCCTTAAATTATCAAATCATCAAATTTTCCATTTTGTTTGCCGAGCAAAAAAGTTGGAAAAACGGCAGAATAATAAAACAATAGGCGAAGCAGTCTCCGCCTATTGTTATTTTGTGCTGTATTAGTCTATTATTTCAATCCTCTATTCTTCAGCAGTGGTTCGATTGACGGTTCCTGACCGCGGAAACGCTTGTAGAGAACCATTGCGTCTTCGGTATTGCCATTTTGCAGGACATTGTAGCGGAAAGCATCGGCGGTCTTCTTGTCGAAAACACCGTTTTCCTTGAAGGCTTCGAAAGCATCGTTATCGAGGACTGCAGCCCAAGTGTAGCCGTAGTAGCCTGCGCTATATCCACCGGAGAATACGTGCTGGAAGTAGGTACTTCTGTAGCGCGAGATAATTTCTGGAATCAAGCCGATTTTCTGCATTTCGGCATCCTCGAAGTCGGGAAGTTTTATTTCGGTCGGTTCGCTGATGTTGGCGTAAGCCATATCGAGCAACGAAGCTGCAATGAGTTCGGTGTTGATGAAGCCCTGTCCGTAGGTCGAAGCGGCTTCAATCTTGTTGATGAGCGAATCGGGAATTACTTCGCCGGTCTTGTAGTGCTTAGCATACATCTTCATAACTTCTGGATAACCAGCCCACTGTTCCATAACCTGTGACGGCAGTTCAACAAAATCGCGCGAAACATTTGTTCCCGACAGCGACTCGTAACGGCAGTCGGTAAGTATGCTGTGAAGAGCGTGTCCGAATTCGTGGAAGAGAGTAGTGGTCTCGTCGAAGTTGAGCAATGAAGGCTTGTCGCCCGACGGCTTTGTGAAGTTCAGTACCAATGATACTAAAGGTATGATTTTCTTGCCGTCCTTGGTGTATGATTGTTCGCGGAAATTGGTCATCCAAGCACCGCTGCGCTTGCTTTCGCGCGGGAAGAAATCCATATAAAGTATTGCGATAACATTGTTGTTTTCAGTTACTTCGTAAACAACAGCATCGGGATGATAAACTGGGATATTCTTGTTTTCGCGGAACTCGATGCCATAGAGTTTGTTTGCAACCATAAACATTCCGTCGCGAACATTGTCGAGTGAGAAATAAGGACGGATGATGTCGTCGTTGAGTGCGTATTTCTGGTTGCGTAAAGTTTCGCAGTAGTAGCGCCAGTCGTAAGGTTCGAGTTTGAAGTTGCCTCCTTCGGCATCAATCATCTTCTGGTATTCAGCAGCCTCTTCCTTTGCCTTTGCAAGTGCCGGAGTCCATACCTGCATCAGCAGTTCGTCAACGGCTTCGGGAGTCTTTGCCATATTGTCGTCGAGGACGTAAGCGGCGTGCGATTTAAATCCGAGGATGTTAGCCCTTTCGAGACGCAAGTTGACGATTTCGTTGATGATTTCCCTGTTGTCGGTTTCGCCAGATGTGCAGCGTGTTGAGTATGCAGTCCAGAGTTCCTTGCGCAATTCGCGGTCCTTGCAGTTCATCAGGAATGGTTCCATACTCGGCAGATGGATTGTGAAAACGTACTTGCCTTTGGTTTCGTCCGATTCGTTGCCGAGTTCGAGAGCAGCGGCAAGTTGGTCTTCTGTGCAACCTTCAAGGCGGGCAACATCGTCAACCACAAGTTTGTAGTCGTTGGTAGCCTTCAGCACGTTGTTGCCGAACTTTGTGGTGAGTAGCGATAGTTTTTCGTTGATTTCACGGAAACGAGCCTGCTTTTCGGCTGGAACGTTTGCTCCGCCACGTACAAAGCCCTTGTAGGTTTCTTCCAATAGACGCATCTGTACTGGCTCGAGGTTGAGCGATTCGCGCTGGTCGTAAACAGCCTTTATTCGCTCGAATAGTTTGGCATTGAGGCTTATGTCGTCGCCATGCTGAGAAAGTTTTGGCAGAATTTCATCGGAAATTTGTTCCATTTCGGGCGAATTGACACATTCGGCAAGGTTGAAGAAAATGCTTTCAACTCTTGTAAGCAACGAGCCGCTTTCTTCGAGTGCTTCGATTGTATTTTCAAAGGTAGGAGCATCTGGATTGTTCACGATAGCGTCAATTTCTTCCTTCTGTACTTTCATTGCTTCCTCGAATGCGGGGATGTAATGCTCGGTCTTGATTTTGTCGAATGGCGGAACGCCATATTCTGTTGTCCATTCCTGCAGAAGCGGATTGTCCTGCTTGTTTTCTGTCTCTGTCTTCTTGTTGCACGAACTTACCATAATCAATAGTGTTAATGCTGTTAAAGTTAAGATGTCCTTCTTCATTTGTGTAAAAATTTAATGGAAGACAAAGATATTATTTTTTGTGTTTCATTTTAATTTTTTTGTGCTTCTTTTTTGTTCGAATTAAAAAAAATAAGTTTGTTGATAATATGCGATTTAAAACGACAAATCATTTATTTCCTGCATATACAAACGTATTTTTGTCTAAAAACGAAAGACAGCTTCTGTTATATACCATTTTTTTATTAAATTCGAAAGTTTTAATTTAAACTTTTGACTATATGAAAAAGTTATCTATTATAACTGCCTTATTGCTAGTAGCATTGGCCGTTTTCGGACAGACAAAGTCCGACCTTCAATTCATAGAGCAGACTCTTGAGAATCGTGGAGAAATAGTGCTGAGATTCCCACATAATGGAAACCGTGAACTCGTCCGCGAGCTTAGCCACATAATGTCAATCGACAAGGTGAACGATACCTACGTGGAAGCATACGCAAATGCCAGAGAATACGAGCTGTTCAAAACTTATAATATTGAGTACGAGCCTGTTTACGAGTATTACACACAGACCCGAGCCTTGAATATGGCGAATACGGTTGCACAGATGGCAAACTGGGATAGATACCCAACCTACGCCGTATATCTGGAACTGATGCGCAACTATGCACGGGATTATCCGACATTGTGCAAGATGGACACCATCGGCTATTCGGTTTACGGTCGCCCGATAATAAACATGACTATTTCTGACAATGTCGGCGTTGACGAAGACGAACCCGAATTCTGGTGGAGCAGTACAATGCATGGCGATGAAACATCGGGCTGGTACTTCCTTATCCGTCTTGTTGATGACCTTTTGACAAACTACGGCACCGACCCACAAATTACAAACCTCGTGAACAATGTGGAGATTTACATTTCTCCGCTTACAAATCCTGATGGTACATTCTACCAGTCAAATGACGGCACAAGCATACAGAATGCCCGCAGGTACAACTACAATACTGTTGACCTTAACAGAAACTTTCCGTTTGTAACAAATACTGCCAGCCATACGGCAGCATCACCTAACGAACCTGAAATCACAATGATGACAGCTTACGCCGATGCGCACAGCTTCGTGATGTCGGCCAACTGCCACGGCGGCGATGAATGTATGAACTACCCGTGGGACGAAGACGGCTGGACACACGCACGACACCCGAATCCCGACGACGACTGGTGGGAATACGTATCGTGGATGTTTGTCGATACAGTACACGCAATAAACGCCAACAGGTTCACTGGTCCGTCGGATGTAAGCGGCTCTAATGGTGTTACCAAAGGTAGCGAATGGTATTCGATTGATGGCGGTCGTCAGGACTATATGAACTACTACAAGCACATAAAGGAAACTACCGTTGAATTTACCACTACGAAGAAACTTGGTACTGAAAACCTGACCACATATTGGGGATACTACCGAAAGTCTATTCTTAACTACACCGAGCAAGTTCTTTACGGCTTCCGCGGAATAGTAACCGACGGCTGTACAAATCAGCCTCTTAGTGGAGTAAAAGTCTTTATAAATAACCATGATGCCGATGGTACGGAAGTTTACACATCTGCTCCAATTGGCAATTACCACCGCCCGATATATGCAGGTACTTACAGCGTTACATTCTCGAAGGAAGGCTATATTTCACAGACATTTGAAATTACTACGCAGAACATGGCTTGCCAACGACTGGATGTCACCATGTACCCCGAAGGCACAATAGTTCCGACATTTACCGCAAACCCAACTACATTGTACGAAGGCAGTAGCGTTCAGTTCAACAATACCACTTCTGGCAACTATGTTTCTGCATCTTGGTCTTTTGAAGGTGGCTCGCCTGCAACAAGCACAGCAACAAGGCCAACAGTTACTTACAACACACACGGCACTTACGATGCAACGCTCACCATAGTTAATACAAATGGCTGTTCGTCATCGGCTACAGAACACATAACCGTTTATGAAGCCGTACCGCCAGTTGCAGACTTCTCGGCATCGGAAACTTACATTACAGCAGGAAACTCTGTAACTTTCACCGACTTGTCAACCAATATGCCAACTTCGTGGTCATGGACTTTCGAAGGCGGAACACCATCAACCTCAAACTTGCAGAACCCGACAGTAACCTACAGCGAAGCCGGCGAATACACGGTAACGCTTGTTGCATCAAATGCTTTCGGCTCTGATACTGAAACAAAAACTGAATACATAAGTGTTGTGGCAATATACGATATGAGTAACGAACCATTATATGTATGTAGCGGAACATACAGGGATCCAAGTGGCAATAGTAACTATGCAAACAGTATCAATAATCTTACTCAGACAATATATCCAGCAACCAGCGGAGCATACGTCAGACTTACATTCAGTGAGTTTTCGCTTGAAGCAGCAGGTAGCAGCGGATGCTATGACGAGTTATATATCTACGACGGAACATCAGCTTCGGCACCGGTGCTAGTCACCGGTGTTTGTGGAACCAGCAATCCCGGCACAGTGACAGGCATTGACAATAGTGTTCACATCCGATTATTCGCAGGTTTCATCGGGATGGCTTGCCGAAATAAGCTGCTATATCCAGGAGCCTGAAGCTGCATTCACAGCAACTGCAGACGGATGCTCTTACGATGTAACATTAACCAACGAATCGTCATTTGCGACTTCATACCTGTGGGACTTTGGCGACGGAACAACATCTGCCGAGGCAAATCCGACCCACACATACGCATCCAACGGCACCTATACAATAGCTCTTACCGCTACAAATTCTTTGGGCAGCAGCACAATAACTCACGAGGTTGAAATTTCTGCTCCCGAAATATCTTCGTCCACCAATGCAAACGGCTGCGGAAGCTCAACGCTTACACTGTCGGCACAAGGTACCGGCACACTGCACTGGTTCGATGCTCAGACTGGTGGCACAGAACTTGGAACCGGCAATTCCTACACAAACACATTCGCACAAACCACAACAGTTTATGTAGAATCACAAGTAGGTACTGAAGAGACCTATAACGTAGGTATCGCAAACAACTCTTCGGCTACCGCATATACACAAAGCGGACAAAACAGAGGACTTAAATTTACGGTTTCGCAGGCTCTTACCTTGGTTTCGGTAGATGTCTACTGCTCGCAGAACAACCAGAGCAAGACAATAACAATATCAAGTAGTTCGAACCAACAAGTGTACTCACGGTCACACACCCTTGCATCCGGACTTAACACCTTGACATTGAATGTTGACTTGGAACCTGGAACATACAATATCTATGCTAATAATGTACGTTATACATACAGGCAGAATGGTAGTTTCCCATACTCGGTTGAAAATATAATCAGCATCACGGGACCATACAATACTAATACATACTACTACACATTCTTCAACTGGGTAGTAAAGACAGAAAGCGTCTGCACAAGCGAGCGCACATCGGTAACCGCAACAATCTCCGAATCGGGCAGCATCGACCTTGGCGCACCTATAACACAGTGCGGCGGTACGGCAACAATTGATGCTGGAAACGGTTTCA
>CAJOEG010000017.1:0-33942 GCA_905233405.1 uncultured Bacteroidales bacterium
CGTATTATTGGCGAGTAAAGGCAACCAACAGCAATGACAGTGACACATCAAGCTATTCCGAAGTTAGGAATTTTACAACCTGCTCTGCACCAATTTTGAGTTCTCCAAATAATGATATGGTTTATACCTCAATAGTAAGGCCTACAGTTTCATGGAATACAATCACAGGCGTTGGAAGTTTTATACTTGAGTGGGATACAGTATCGTCATTTTCATCGCCGAAGTTCAGTTCATTTACAACATCTTCTACATCTGTCAATATTAATGCATTGCTATACGGCACAAAGTATTATTGGCGAGTAAAGGCAACCAACAGCAACGACAGCGACACTTCCAGCTATTCCGAAGTAAGGAACTTTACAACTTGCTCGGCTCCAATTTTGAGTTCACCAAGTAATGGTATGATTTATACGACTATGGTCAGGCCTTCTGTTTCATGGAATTCAATCACTGGCGCTGGTAGTTATATCCTTGAATGGGATACGGTGTCTTCGTTTTCATCGCCGTTGTTCCGCACATATACAACATCATCGACATCTATATATATTAATGGATTGCTATACAGCACAAAGTATTATTGGCGCGTTAAGGCAACCAATACAAACGACAGCGACACATCAAGATATTCTGAGGTGTGGAATTTCACAACAGCAGGAAATGTTACTTTAATTTCTCCAACCAACAATCCAAGTACGACAGGCAGGTTTTATTCACGGCAGTATTTAAAATGGAATACATTACCAGGCTCTTCGGAATACCTAATCCAGCTTGATACAACTTCCGATTTCAGTTCAAGTGTATTGCGCAATATAAGTGTATCAACATCAAGTACAAATACAGATTCATACTATGAAAAGTGTGTGTACGATTTATATTATGGAACAATGTACTATTGGAGAGTTTGTGCTATAAGTTCTGTTGATACAACCGACTGGTCTGAGACTTGGCAGTTCCATACTATGGACGATGTAGTGCTGACTTTCCCAAGTGATACTAGTGTAAATGGTACTTATTTTACTCGGCAAGAATTTAAATGGCAGAATTCCCTTGGTTCATCCTTGTACATCTTACAACTCGATACTACACCAAGTTTCAGTTCGGGACTGCTGCAGACCTATACCGCGACAAACACTAATTCAAACACCGATACATACATATACAAATATATCTCCGATATGCGTTATGGTACAATGTATTATTGGCGTGTATGTTCGGCAAATGCTGTTGATACATCGGGCTGGTCTGCTACATGGCGATTCCATACTACCGATTGGGTTGCGCTATATTATTTACCGAACGACACAAGTTCTACTGTTGGCTATTATACTCGCCAAGAACTGGAATGGAAGAATTCAAAAGGTTCTAATGCATATATTCTTCAGCTAGATACAGTTCCGAGTTTTGATTCAGGATTGTTGCAGAGCATAGATGTTTCATCATCAACCACCAACACCGATACATACATATACAAGTATGTTTCCGATATGCGTTATGGTACAATGTACTATTGGCGAGTTTGTGCTATAAACAATGCTGACACATCGGGCTGGTCTGCAACTTGGCAATTCCATACTGTCGACTGGGTTGTATTGGATTCTCCATCAAATAATAGTACAGGTTTGGCAGTATCTTCGCGTACATTGTATTGGAATAACTCCAGAGGCTCTTCATCGTACATAGTTCAGGTTGATACAACAAACAGCTTTAATTCGGAACTATTGCGTAATATAAGTGTTTCGTCGACGACGACAAGTACAGAGACGTACAAGAGTACAAGCATAACGAATATGCTCTATGGAACAACTTATTATTGGCGAGTTTGTGCTGTAAATGCTGCTGATACATCTGGTTGGTCGAATGTATGGCGTTTCACTACTGTCTACCAGCTTACTACTGCGCCTACGCTTGTAAGTCCCGCAAACGGCAGCAACGAAATACAGCCATCAGGTGTGGATTTGGTATGGAATCCGTTGGACAATGTTACCGGCTACCGCTATCAGGTGTCGACCGACAACACTTTTACTACAATATACCGCAGTGGAGCCACCGCCAACACAACGGCAACTTGCTATCTAAATTATGGCACAACTTACTATTGGCGTGTTCAAGGCTACAATGCAAGCGGAAATTCGGTTTGGTCTCAGGTGTGGAGTTTCGAGACACAAACTTGCGAACTTACTGGCGAAACAACTGTTGAGGCTTGCGCTTCGTACCTATGGCGCGGTATAACCTACACAGAATCGGGAGACTACAACTTTACCAAGCATCTGTCGAACGGTTGCGATAGCTTACTTACCTTGCATTTGACAATCAACCAGTCTTCGGAGCGTGAATTTTCGCACACCGCCTGTGGCAGTTACATCTGGAACGGCGTGACCTACGACGAAAGTGGCGACTATGTACAGAATATTGCTGCATCAAATGGTTGTGACAGCATTGTTACATTGCATCTTACAATAAACCAGCCCGTGGCTGAGCTTGTCGAAGCCGAGGCTTGCAATTCATACGAATGGAATGGTACTGCCTATACCGAGAGTGGCAATTATACGCGTACTTTCACCGCAGCAAATGGTTGTGATTCGGTTGTTACCTTGCAGCTGACAATAAATGAATCGCCGCGTCGCGAGTTTAGTGCAGTTTCGTGCGGCAGTTATGTATGGAACAATCATACATACAATGAATCAGGAAATTATGTACAGACAATTTCTTCCGACAACGGTTGCGACAGCATAGTTACATTGCATCTTACAATAAATCATCCGTTGACACATCATGTCGAAGCCACGGCTTGCGAATCCTACGAGTGGAACGGTGAAACATATACGGCAAGTGGCAATTATCAGCAGACTTTCACCGCTGCCAATGGTTGCGATTCTGTTATTACACTGCATTTGACAATAAATCATTTGACCATAGCAGAAATCACAGTTTCAGCTTGTGAATCCTACGAGTGGAATGGTGAAACTTATACCGAAAGCGGTGATTACGAACGGACTTACACATTGGCTAGTGGTTGCGATTCTGTTGTGACCTTGCATTTGACAATAAATCAGCCTGTTGCTGAGCTTGTCGAAGCCGAGGCATGCAATTTCTATGTATGGAACGGTTCAACATATACCGAAACTGGTACCTATACAGGATCATTCTCTGCTGCCAATGGTTGCGACAGCGTTGTTACCTTGCACCTTACTATTAATGAATCGGTAACATACGAGTTCGACACCTCTGCAAATGAATCCTTCGTATGGAATGGCGAAACATTTACCGAAACAGGCGACTACACGCAGGCATTTACTGCTGCAAATGGTTGTGATTCAATTGTCACCTTGCATTTGAATGTCATTACAGGAATTTCGGAAGCAGAAATACAGATAAACATTTTCCCGAACCCAGCAAACGACATCCTAAATATCACATCATCAGAGCAAATTTCTGAAATTGAGATCGTAAATGCTTTGGGTCAGATTGTAAAGCACGTGGAAGTGAATGCCGACAATGTGGTTTGCGATATTGAAGATTTGACGAGCGGGGTGTATGTTGTGAGAATCCATAGCCGCTCCCTGCAGCGCACTGAGCCTGTCGAAGCGAGCCTGTCGAAGGGCACGGCTATCACACAACAGAAATTTGTAAAGGAATAAAATAGTGTTTTTGGAACTAGATATTTGCTACAGTATCACATTCTATTTCTTTCTCTGTTTTCTTCTCATTATTGTATCGCAACTATTTTATGCTCAAAAAATTAACCGATTATGAACAATTTGCTTGCTTGCAAGGCTGGATTAAATTTGCTTTAATCACTGCTAAATGTTTTAAAACATTGATGCATAGTGGATTATGTGCAAAAAATTATTTTCCGCTTACCGCTGTGTATCTGAAAAAAAAGTGATAATTTTGCGCGAAATTTTTGACTATAAAAGAATAAGATGATAAAAATTACTTTACCCGACGGTTCGGTTAAGGAATACCAGCAAGGTGTTACTGGTATGGAAATAGCTGAAAGCATCAGTCCGAGGCTTGCCAAGGAAGTGCTTTCTATCAGTGTAAATGGTAAGGTTCAGGATTTGACCATGCCAATAACGGAAGATGCTTCCATAAAGTTGCACAAGTTCGAGGACGAGGAAGGCAAGCACGCTTTCTGGCACACCTCTTCACATATCATGGCCGAGGCCATTCAGAAGTTGTTCCCTGGAACAAAGTTCGGTATCGGTCCTGCAGTAGAAAACGGTTTCTACTATGACATCGAACTTCCCGACGGAAAAATCCTTTCGGAGAACGATTTCGCAGCAATCAACAATAAGATGATGGAAATCTGCCGTGCCGACTCAAAGCTCGTAAGAAAGGACATCTCGAAGGCCGATGCTCTCAAGTTGTTCGAGGAACGCGGTGATGAATACAAGGTTGAACTCATCTCCGAACTCGAGGACGGCAAGATTACCCTTTACAACCAGGGCGAATTCACCGACCTCTGCAAGGGACCGCATATCCCATCTACAGGCTATGTAAAGGCTATCCAGGTATTGAGCTTGGCAGGTGCTTACTGGCGTGGCGACGAAACCCGCAAGCAGCTTACCCGTGTTTACGGAATCAGCTTCCCGAAGCAGAAGATGTTGGAAGAATACATCACTATGCTCGAAGAAGCCAAGAAGCGCGACCACCGCAAAATTGGTAAGGAACTCGAACTTTTCATGTTCTCCGATATGGTTGGCAAGGGCTTGCCTATCTGGTTGCCAAACGGTACCGCATTGCGTCTGCGTCTCGAAGATTTCTTGAAGAAAATCCAGAAGCGCTACGGATACCAGCAGGTTATGACTCCGCACATTGGTAACAAGGCATTGTATGTTACTTCGGGTCACTGGGATCACTACGGCAAGGACTCGTTCCAGCCGATTACCACTCCCGAAGAAGGCGAAATGTACTTGCTCAAGCCGATGAACTGCCCTCATCACTGTATGATTTTCAAGAACAGCCCACGCAGCTACAAGGATTTGCCTCTGCGTATAGCTGAATTCGGTACAGTTTACCGCTACGAGCAGTCGGGCGAATTGCACGGACTTACCCGCGTTCGTTCGTTCACTCAGGACGATGCACATATCTTCTGCCGTCAGGACCAGGTTAAGCAGGAGTTCATCCGCGTTATGGAAATCATCGAAATCATCTTCAAGGCTCTCGATTTCCAGAACTTCGAAGCACAGATTTCGCTCCGCGACCCCAACAACACCACCAAGTATGTTGGTTCCGACGAGGTTTGGGCAATGGCAGAACAGGCAATCATCGACGCTTGCAAGGAAAAGAATCTTCCAGCACGCGTAGAATATGGTGAGGCAGCTTTCTACGGTCCTAAGTTGGACTTCATGGTAAAGGACGCTATCGGTCGTCGTTGGCAGCTTGGTACAATCCAGGTTGACTACAACTTGCCTGAGCGCTTCGAACTCGAATATGTTGGCGAAGACAACAAGAAGCACCGTCCGGTAATGATTCACCGCGCACCGTTCGGCTCAATGGAACGCTTCGTGGCAGTGCTTATCGAGCACACCGCAGGCAAGTTCCCGATTTGGCTTGCTCCAAACCAGTTTGTAGTATTGCCAATCAGCGAAAAGTTCAACGACTATGCCCACGAAGTAGTGAACAAGCTTAAGGACTTGAATGTAAACGGTATCATCGACGAGAGAAACGAAAAGATTGGCCGTAAGATTCGCGACAACGAATTGAAGAGAATACCTTACTTGCTGATTGTAGGCGAGAAGGAACAGGAAAACGGACAGCTTTCGGTTCGCAAGCAGGGCGCAGGCGATATGGGCGCAATGACTGTCGAAGATTTCGCAAAGATTGTAAACGATGAAGTTAAGAAGTATATTGACTAATAAAAGGAGGTAAAAGTTTTTTATAAAATTTATATGGCAAAAGAAAATCAGCAAAACGAACACAGAATTAATCGCGCAATTCGCGCACCATTTGTACGTGTAACAGGCGATAATGTTGATAAACCTGGAGTTTACAGCATTAGGGAAGCTTTGGACATTGCGGAACAACTCGAGATGGACTTGGTAGAAATAGTTCCGACCGCCGATCCGCCCGTATGCAAGGTTATCGACTACCAGAAATTCCTTTATCAGCAGAAGCGCAAGCAGAAGGAGTTGCAGAGCAAGACTCATACGATGACAATCAAGGAGTTGCGCTTTGGCCCTCAGACAGATGACCACGACTACAACTTCAAGCTGAACCATGCCAAGAGATTCCTCGACGAAGGCAACAAGGTAAAGGCATACGTATTTTTCAAGGGACGTTCGATTGTGTATAAGGAGCAGGGCGAAATATTGCTTCTGAAGCTTGCAAACGACCTCGAGGAGTACGGCAAGATCGACCAGATGCCTAAGCTCGAAGGAAAGAAAATGCAAATTGTGATATCACCTAAACCTAAAAAGAAATAATAACTTTAAAAATTTAGAACAATGCCAAAAATGAAGACTAATTCCGGAGCTAAGAAGAGATTTTTCTTGACCGGAACCGGTAAGATCAAAAGAAGACACGCTTTCAAGAGTCATATCTTGACAAAGAAGGCTACTAAGCGCAAAAGAGAACTTGCTCACTACACAACAGTAGCAGAAAACAAGGAAAAGTCTGTAAAGTTGTTGCTTGGAATGAAATAGTTTTCCGCGCAGTTAGAATGATTAATTAAATTATGAACCAGAACGTTTAGCCTCAAGTTCCGATCAAAAGGACGCTAACGCTCGCAAATTTTAAGATTATGCCAAGAAGTGTAAATGTAGTTGCCGCTAGAAACAGGAGAAGAAAAGTTCTTTCTCAGACTAGAGGTTATTTTGGAGCAAGAAGTAAGGTTTGGACCGTAGCAAAGAACGCATACGAAAAAGGTCTTGCTTATGCATACAGAGACAGAAAAAACAAGAAGAGAGAATTCCGCGCATTGTGGATTCAGAGAATTAATGCTGGTGCTCGTCTAAATGGTTTGAGTTATTCTCAATTGATGGGTAAGCTTCATGCAGCAAATGTTGACATCAACCGTAAGGTTCTTGCCGACCTCGCTATGAACAACCCAGAAGCATTTGCAGCAATCTGCAACAAGGTAAAATAATTGATATTTTTGGAATAGGTGATATAATTAAGGTCGTCAGTTCCTGACGACCTTTTTTATTGTTATTCCAAAATATTCTATAAATTCGTGCAAAATACACTGTGTCAAATTATTACATAGGCAATGAAATGTGTAGTCTTGTAATTAATAACCTCGGAGAGGTTTCATATATATAGAGAGAAAAATGACCATTTTTAGTAGCGAACTACAAAAATGCGCCAACGACAGGTTCCCCAAGCATACAATGTTCCATAAGCTGAATGCATTATAAAACAAATGCAAGACTTTTGTAATGTTGAAGCGATAAACATCTACAAAGTAAAAAATTATGACAACGCACAATTTAGCGGTCATCAATAAAATCAATTCTCTATCGCTTTGTCAAATCCGACAACAGGAACCTCTCTTTCTTCGTATTCAAACAAAACTTTGGCAGGAATTTCGATTTTGCCGTGGTTTGGTCCACGAGAAATAAGCACGGCACCTTCTTTTTCGTAATCGTATGTGTATAGATTGCCATTGTTGTCGCCAAATGTGTCAGGATCGCGGTAGTAAGTGCCTGAAAAACTTTTTTCTGAACTGGAGTTTGATTCTGTCACATACAAACAACGTCCATACATCTCGATACTGATTTTGTAATCATCACCGTCAAACGAAATTGTCTTATTATTTATCGGCAACCATTTGTATAAACGGCTTTCGGCTTTTATCACATCATCCAAATAAAATTTAACTTCAAACCACGCATTTCCCTTGCCGTCTGTAATAACATTTGCAGAATAATAGCCTTCTTCACCATATTCCTGACGGATATATGTTCCTGAAACTTTAGTCATAGGAACGTTCGATGACAGCCTCTCAAAAGGTAGCCATGTGTCATTTTGCGGAGCGACGAACTTTTTGGAATTGTTGTCGAAGTTGTTTTTGAACCATTTCCATGTAACTTCCTTGCCGTCGTACTCACATTCGTGGTCAACATTGTCGGTTTCAAGATTGTACATCTGCACATCCGATGCAAAATGAGTTATCGAGCTATTCTCAATGACAGAATACGATGCAAAGAAAGCCCCTGTTCCAGCAGGTCCCGATGCGCATACCACATTCCCATTCACCGAAACGAACGATTTCGACCAAGTTGTTGCAATGATTTCTAGCGAATCGCCTCCACGACAGAAAAAAGCACCGTTTTCGGCAACTATTTCTTTCAGCCACAGCTCATTAATGCCATCACCGTCAAAATCGACAAGTCCATACTGATATATAGGACCATCACCTTCATTAATTTCATATACAGGGCATTCGTCGCTGAACATCTGCATAATTTCGTCGGCATGCTGCGAATAGAAAATTTCGTCGGCGTTAAGGTTTACCTGTGCGTTTAGCACAACAGAAAAAGTAACAGAGATTACTATAAAAAGTATTTTATTCATAATCTATTCTTCTTTAGAGCCTTCTTTTTGCGGTTTGCACAAATCGATTATAATCTTGTTTATCTCGTATGTAGGGTCGTAATCGGGTCCGGCCATATATCCGCTAGACCAGAAAAAGTTTTTCCCAAATTTTACATCCAACGACCAGCTGTCACCATCGAAAACGTCGGGGTTGGAGTAGGAATGTTCCCAATCCTGAACATTGGCCTTGGCAAGCATATCACCAATCTCTTCCAATTTTTCACGAGGCACATTGCTGACCGAATCAACCTTGCACTCCTCGTTAGGTAACAGAAAATTGCAATCGCGCACTATAGCAGACACGACGCTATCTTTGCACATTATTTCAAATTCCTTTGACATGCCGGAATATCCATTATGTACTTTATAATGATAGTAAACAAGATCGCTACCTTTCAATTTGTATCTATCACTGTTAAAACAACAGCAGCAACAAAATATCAGTGCTGTTAAACTGATAAAAATATTTCTTATCATAAGAATGAAGTTTAAATTAATCGCAAATGTAAAGAAAATCGACGAATACCCAAAATCATAACTTTATTCCTCGTTTTTACCTTACTACATACTCAAACCTGTCGATTTGTGTAACGCCCATTTGCTGCAGCAGCCTAACGGAGCGGTCGCAGTCGTCGGTGGCATTGAAACCAGGGATTAGCGGTACGCGAACCATGATGCGTTCCGGACCTTTGGCAGAAATGAGCCAACGGAGATTTTGAAGGCTCTGCCGGTTGCTGCGTGTTGTGTATGCCTTGTAGATGGACGGATTGGTATCCTTTATGTCGACAATAAAGTAGTCAATGATTTCGGAAGCCGCTTCGACCGCCGAACGCGGCACGGCAAGCGAAGTTTCGGCTGTAATTTTCCAGGCATCACCACAAAGTTTGCGAAATTCACGGATAAAATCAGTCCTAAGCAATGGTTCACCGCCGCCAAAGCAGATACCTCCACCAGTGTAAAGGAAATAAATGTTGTCGATGCGTACGTGGTCGAAAAGTGTCTGGGGTGTATAATGCGGAAGATTGTCCGTCTTCCCGAAACAGGATGGATTCAGGCAGTAACGGCAATGTAGCGGACATCCATGAAATGCCGCCAAAGTTGTAACTCCAGCACCGTCTATATTAATGCGATGCCTCGAAACTCCGATGAATGGCACTGCTTCCAAAGACTATTTCTTATTTTCGTCGGGATTTTCTGTTGGACTATTATATTCGGGAACCTTGCCCCTAAGGGGTATGTCCATATCGCGAGGTTCGATTATAGGGTCAATTTCTGTTTTGGCAGAATCGATTTCTGGCACTTTTACAGGAACAATGCCCATAAGAGGTTCATTCTGGCACAGTGTCTATAGAGGTCTGGTGGGTTGTGTCGGGATCAACCATTTTGCCTCTAACTGGCACATCGCCCACAAGTTGATGACCTCCGCTATTACAAGCCGCTACGCTAAGCGTAATTCCCGCGATAGTTGCCACCTTGCCTAGAATGTTCATCTTGCCCTTGCGCGAAAGTTCCTGCTCGATGTATTTCACTTCGGCTTCGCAATGCGGACAGGTGCCGTTGCATTCGCCCTCGAAAGTACATTCTTCCTGCTCGAGCGGAATATTATTTTCGTCCGCAATGTTCTTGCGAATCTCTTTCAAGTATTTGCAGATATTTTTACCGTTCTTCATGTGTTTTAGGTTTTTAAAAATATGATGCTAGCACATCGCCCGTAAGTTCTTCGTATTCGTCACATTTTTCCCATGCAAGAAAATCAGATTCTCTTTCTTTGTAAACATTTAGTTTCTCTATTTTGCCTCGTTTTATAAGTTCTTCTTCAAGATATTTTACCTCTGCATCGCAATGCGGACAAGTACCGTTGCATTCCCCCTCGAAAGTACATTCTTCCTGCTGAAGCGGAATATTATTTTCGTCCGCAATGTTCTTGCGAACTTCTTTTAGATACTTGCAGATATTTTTACCGTTGTTCATTGGCGTTGGGTTTCTAATTTTGAAATGTGTTTTGCAAAAATATGCATTTTCATAAAAACAGCAAAAAAGAGCCTGCGGGGAACAGACTCTTTTTTGAAGTAAGTAAATTTATGTTATCGATGAGGTTGACGAAATTTGGGGTAGTTTGAAGTTGTTTGATATTGTTTGACATTGTTTGAGGTTGTTTAAAATGGTTTGAACTGTTTTGAGATTGTTTCAAATAGATTGAACAGCATAAACCTATAAACGCTGCAGTCATTGAAACGGCGAAGCCATCAAACCTTTCAAACGGCGGAGCAATTCAAACAACCATAAACCTATTCCTTAGTCAAAACCTTTCCCAATCCTTCATTGGAAACCCCAATATCCTCGCAGTCCAAATCGGATGCATCAATATTGCCAACACCCTCGTTTATGAGTTTTGCCGTCTCAGTCTTGCCGGAAATGCTTATGCTTCCTACGCCTTCGTTGTCTAGTCGGACATACTTTGCATCAAGCACTTCGACACTGATTTTGCCTACACCCTCGTTGTCGGCTTTCAGGCAAGAAACCGCCAGTTTGCTCAACTCTATTGAGCCAACGCCCTCGTTCTTCACTATCAAAGTGTCGGCGCGAAGCGAGTCGCAGGTAATGTTGCCAACGCCTTCGTTCTTGATTGACTTGCAAGCGGGCGAATATACCTTTATATCGAATTTTGCATTATTGTTTCTGCGCGGCCTGCTCGAAAAGTCGATGCGCAGAACGTCATCGTCAACATCAGTTTCTATTAGACTGATATAATCGCTTGGCGCTGTTATTTCAACCGCCGACTTTTTCGACTGCACATAGACAATATCGCACATTCCATTGTTTTCAATGGCATCAAAAGCCTCAAGTTCCCTTGTTTCAACCTTTTCCGTTTCGTCGACATTGGCTCTTTTCCTGTGCGGACTATCATTGTCAAATTTCGCAAACCAAAACAATACACCTACAACCATTAGCACAAATATTACAGCCAATCCGCTGAACAATAATATATTAGTTTTCTTTTTCATCTTTCTTTGCTTTTAAAAATCCGTCATAATATTCTTTCAATTCACTTATATCAATTCCAAGAAGTTCCATCTCCTGAAATATGCGTGGAAGTTCGCGGTTTACAAACCTTTCGCGTCGCAACTCCTTTATCTTCGCTATTGCGTCCTCGGAAGCAAAGTATCCTATGCCCCTGCGGTTGGAAATAATGCCCGAACGCTGCAGGAAATCGTAGGCGCGAAGCACCGTGTTGGGGTTCACCTCGAGTTGTACGCCGAGTTCACGCACCGAGAGTATCCTGTCGTTTTCCTTCCACTTGCCCATCAGAACTTGCTCGCACACATAGTCGGCAATCTGCTGGTAAATAGCCTTCGATTCTGAAAAGTCCATACTAAGCCTCCGTTTCCTTTAACCTTAAATAACTCAAAACCCAGAAAAAGGCTATCACACAGAGCATAAATACCGAAAATATCACATTCCCGTATTCGATTTTATCTGCCGTTAAATATAATGCTTCGTGGAGACACATTTTGAAAACAATAAGCGTCATAACTATTGAATAAAGTGTAATGAACGCAAACTCGCAAAGCAAAGTCTTTATCACGGCAGCCTTACGGAAATACACCGAGCCGAACATCATAATTGCATTGTTGAGGAGTATGAACAGGCAGAGATACCATATTTCAATGCCCCAGAATTTAGCTGAACCAATGAACTCTATGCTCTTGAATGTAAACTCGTCGTAAATGAAGTAGCAGAAGAACGAACTTGCCCAAATTCCAAGGCACGAAGCCACAATGAGCAGAGCCGGGTAGTAGAAATGGCTTAGGATGATGTTGACGGTAAGTTTCTCGCCACGGCTGGCAGGAAGCATAAGGTAGTTAATTGCCTTCTGCGGTTTTCCGAGCATACCGAATATGCGTCCCGAATAGAGAATGAAGAAAACGAAAAGCACTGCCCACGAGATTGTTGAAACCTCCTGTTCGAGCGATGTAAGCATTTCGACAGCGAAAATTATAGCCGCTACAATGACATCCTTTTTCCAGTTTTCGCAGAAATAACGCTTGAAAAGCAGTCCGATACGATAGAATGATATATTTTTCATAGCCATACCTTTTTAATTGTTCAACTTAGTTTCCATTTCACTGGCAAATCTCGATTTGCCGTTTTCCTTTTCGGCGAAGATTTCATGCATCTTTTCTCTTGCCGAGATAGCCGCGCAGAACAGCAGTTCCATATCGAACTTGTCGTCGGCATCGTCGATGTGAGTGCAAACTGCCACCTTGCCGGCAATGTTGTCCTCGCTGTAGAGCACCTTGCCCTGTTGCGAAAGTTCCTCGAACTCATTAGCCGACAGAACCTTGAAAGTAAGGCGGTCGCAAATGGTGTTGATGTCGGCGTTGAGAAGAATTTTGCCATTGTCGAGCACCAGCACGGCATCGATTACATTCTGCAGGTCGCGCACCTGATGCGTGGAGATGATGAACGCCTTGTCGTCGGTAATTGCCGAAGCCACTACCTTGCGGAATGTGCTTTTCGACGGGATGTCCATTCCGTTGGTCGGCTCGTCCATAATTAATAACTTGGTGTTGGTTGCAAGCGCAAAGCTCACAAGCACCTTTTTCTTCTGTCCGTGCGACATCTTTGTCAATTTCTGCTCCATATCGGCAATTTCGAACTGACGGAGATAGTTCTCGAAGTCACTGATGCTGAAGTTCGGATAGAAGGGCGCGTAAATCTTCACATATTCGTTTACGCTGACTGTCGGCACATCCATTTCCTCGGTGACGAAGTAAATGTCGGCGAGCATTTCCGGATTGCGTTGTTCAGGCTTCATGCCAAATACCGAGACCGTTCCGCTGTTGCAGAAGCGAAGTCCCGAAATAATTTTCAGCAGGGTAGTTTTTCCCACACCGTTTTTCCCAAGCAGACCGTAAATATGTCCTGCCTCGAGCGAAAGATTCAGGTTGTCGAAGATTTTCCTCTGCGGCACATACCCGAAATTCATGTTTTTAATCTCAATCATACCAATTATTATTTTAGTTAATTTTCCGTTGTTTTTGTTTATTAGTGTATTAGTGATGTAATACACTGCAAAAGTATAGCATTGCAGAATACTGGCAATAGGGAATTTGGGGTATTAGACTAAAAGCATATTTATATATATTTTTATTTGTTAGTGATATATAAATTAACTAGTCGATATGTTGGGTGAAGTTAAGCGAATAAGAATATCCTATATAAGTTCAACTTAGAAAGTTGTAAAAATGGGATAATAAAGAATCCAGTAATGACGTGATCTAATTATAACTATTTAAATTGGATTTTTAAACAATCCAATTTATTTTCACCGAGCATGTAAAGCAAGTCGTGTCTAATTCTGAATTTGGTAACATTTTTCCCTTCGGTCGGAATGACAATAGTATTGTCGGCAACAACATCGTATGCCGAAATTTCTCCATTCTGGCTATAATACAGCACATCGTTGTCTATGCAGAAGTCCGTACAACTGCCACCTACTTCCAACGACCTGTAGAAATTGCCGAACTTGTCCAGAACCAAGATTTTACCATCGTCGGCAAATAGAAAAAGGTAGTTTATCGATTCGCGCATTGCAATCACATCGGCATCGGCGAGCTTGTTGTAAATGTTGGTTCCCTGCTGTGAAATTTCAAGGTTGCTGTCAACCCTTCTAACGCAGACATTCTGTTCGTCGAACACCCAGAAACCGCCAAACGACGACGAACATACCACCTTCGTATTGTATAGTTCCGCATCATCGAGCATAATTGGACTGCGAAGTTCCGCAAACTTGCTGTCGAGATACATAAGTTTGTTGAACTCGGAATAGAACACTATCACCTTGAACGGATTGGAAACGTCAAGCGACGACATACTGCCAGCAGGATAATTGTCGTATGCACAAAGGAAATTCATTTCGGCATCGTACTTAGTTACAACATTGCCCTTGACGAGATATATGTTTCCAAGCCTATCTATTTCAAGTGCATCGGCTATGACATCCCTGCTCCACGGCAACGACTCCTGAGCACCACCAAAAAATGGCAGCAACAGCAGAATCAATATTTCCAAAATCTTCTTCACGGCACAAATGTAAGAAAAATTTGCGCTTTGAACACTGAAAATAATCGCCACTCATTTTCCACCATACATTACAATAGATTTATTATCTTTGCACCTTGATTTTTATGACAGATGCCAGCACGAACAGCAATCGTAATACTCAACTGGAACGGTGAAAAATTTCTCCGTCAATTTCTGCATACGCTTGTCGAGAACACCAATCCCGACCTTGCTCGCATCTGTATTATAGACAATGGCTCCACCGACGGTTCGTTGGCTTTCCTTTCAGAAAACTTTTCGCAGATACAACTTGTAAAACTCGACAAGAACTATGGTTTTGCCGGCGGTTACAATCGTGGTCTGAAGGAAATTGAAGCCGAATACTTTAT
This sequence comes from uncultured Bacteroidales bacterium, assembly GCA_905233405.1. Lineage (GTDB taxonomy): Bacteria > Bacteroidota > Bacteroidia > Bacteroidales > ML635J-15 > Bact-19. The sequence goes on from CAJOEG010000017.1 coordinate 14,997, forward strand.
GTTGCTCAATTCCGATGTCGAGGTTGGCAAGGACTGGATTACGCCACTTGTGGAACTTATGGACAGCGACCCGACCATAGGTGTGTGCGGACCAAAACTCATCGACTACAACAACCGCGACAAGTTTGAATATGCTGGTGCAGCTGGCGGTTATATCGACAAGTACGGCTATCCGTTTTGTCGTGGAAGGCTTTTCGAGTGCCTTGAAACAGACAACGGTCAGCACGACACGCGCGAGGATTGCCTTTGGATAAGTGGAGCGGCATTGTTCATTCGTTCAAAGTTATTTTTTGAGGTAGGTGGTTTCGATGATGATTTCTTTGCACATCAGGAGGAAATAGACCTTTGCTGGCGAGTACAAAATTCTGGTTGCCGCGTTGTGTGCGAGCCAAAATCGACAATCTACCATGTCGGTGGCGGTGCATTGCCCAAGTCAAATCCTTTCAAGACTTTCCTAAACTTCCGCAATAACCTTTACCTTGTTGTTAAGAACCTTCCGAACAAGGAAATAGGCTGGGTGCTCTTTGTGCGTTTCTTCCTTGATGTGATTGCCGCTGTAAGAATGATTTTCCAAGGAAATTTCAAGGAATGTCATGCAGTATTCCGTGCCTACGGCGCTTTTTTGAAGAATAAGCGCAAAATGAAACAAAAACGCCTACCCGTAACACGCAAAGTCTCATCGCAAATTACAGGAATGTACTGCGGAAGTATAGTTTTCAAGCATTTCTTAGGAAAAAAGAAAACTTCGGTGGAGATATTTGGGAAATAAGCAAAACCTTATTGTTGCTCTTTCTTTTTGGAGATGCTGTCCTTTATAATGACTAGCGCCGAACGCAAATCCAATACGCGTAGCAAAATGGCCACCACGACGCAGAACACAAGAACCAAGCATACAATTACCCACCAGTTGCAATTTATCATAGTGGCAAAATAAGCACCAACAACCGAAACTGCAACAAAAATCACAGTTACAATCGTAAACTTCAGGTTGAAATTGAACTTGAACAGGCGGAATGCTATGATGTACTGGCAAAGTCCGGTTGCAAGCTGTGTGACCATACTCGAAATTGCCGCACCGATTACACCATAATGCGGTATAAGAATGAAATTTAGTACAATATTTAGCACCATTCCACAGGCAGCCATAATGTTCAAATATTTAAGACTTCCGTTTGAGGTAAGCAAGGTGCCGAAAATGTAGGTTATGCAGATTCCGACGAAACCTACCATCAGTATTGCCAGCACAATGGAACTTGTCTCGATATGCTCGAAGTACATAAGCCCCATAATTTCGCGGTTGAAGAATAGGCAGACACTCATAAGGGCGATGGCAGGCACGAAAATCAGCACGAAAGCCGTCTTGCACAGACCTTCCACATTTTGTTTCTGCTTTATCATACGGGCAAACATCGGCAGTAGTAAAACTGAGAAAAGGTAGGCGAACATAGAAGCGGCTTCCAAAATTCTGAACGCCTGTGCGTAGATTCCTGCCTGTTCCTTGCCATTGGGGAGCATCCTCTCAAGCATTACAGAGTCGATGCGGTTGTAGAACGCCATAAGTAGTATAAGTAACGCGTACGGGAAACTCTGCTTGATGAAAGCGATGAAATATTTCATCTGGAAGTTTAGGTGGAAATGCTTTGTCTTGCTGAAGACGATAAGGAATGCCACAAGAGCGGTGATGAAATATGCCGCCGTCTGCGTAAGGACGAACCATTCAATTTTTATAGGCGTGTCGGTCACGTGTCCCCAGACGAGTATGCTGCAGAAAATTATCATTAGCAGGCGGTCGAGTACCGAGAGTATACTGTCGGTCTTGAACATCTGCATACCGCTTACATTGGAGCGTAGGTAAAGCGTCATCGACTGCAGGAACTGGTTGATAACCAAAATGCCTAGTATTTTCATCTGGCGCAACTCGTATCCGAGGCACAGCGCGACAATCATTGATATTGCAACATATACTCCAGCGAGTACAATCCTGAGTGCCAATAGGTTGGAAAGGCTTTTGTCGAGCAAGTTGCGGTTCTGGGCGATGTTGCGGTTGTTGAAGTTGGTGATGCCCATGTCGAGGATGATATTGAGCAGCAGCGAGAAGTTGAGCAGCGAAAAATATATGCCGAACTCCTCGGCGCCGACAATATTCTGCACCGAACGCTCAACCCCGAATATCCAGAAAGGCTTTACCAAGATATTGAGGAAGAGAAGAAAACATAAGTTTATTACAAAATTTCTCTTCATCCTTGTAATGGAGCGCAAAAATACAACATAAAAGCGAATCTAAAAACGATAACGAATAATATGCGAAAATGTTTTGTTGCTGTTGAAAAAAATTAACTACCTTTGCCAGCGAAATTTTCAGTATTAATTAATATTTAAATTTTAAAGAAATGGCTTATAAAATCAGTAACGACTGCGTATCTTGCGGTACATGCGCTGGCGAATGCCCAACAGGCGCTATCAGCGAAGGAACTCCTTATGTAATCAATGCTAACGAATGTGTATCTTGCGGTACTTGCGCAGGTGCATGCCCAGTTGGTGCAATTTCAGAGGAATAATAGCAGTCTGAAAAAAGATTGATAGGTTGCCGATTGGCAACCTATTTTTTTGAATCCACTGGTCATTCCACAAGTCAGAACATACACGCGATACGAAACGGAGAGCGTTGTAATGTTCGACTATGCGGAATCTCCTAAAGAATAATATTAAACTAAATTTTTATGCAGAAAACTTGTCCAGAATGTAACAAAACATTTGAATGCTCTCAAAGCGAAAACTGCTGGTGTACACGCATCACAATTCCAGAAGACGTAGCCAACTATTTGAGAAGCAAATACTTCGACTGTCTTTGCGAGGGCTGTATGACCAAAATTTTAAAAAACAAGGAAAAAATTTTGCAGGGTAAATAAAATGCACTACCTTTGCATCCACTTAAGGTACCTTGGCCGAGTGGTGAGGCACCAGTCTGCAAAACTGGGTACTGCAGTTCGATTCTGCAAGGTACCTCAACAAAAAAGACATCCGATTGGATGTCTTTTTTAGTTTAAAACACAGCTGCAATTTTTTGTATTCCTTTTAGCATATCAGTAAGCGATTTATCTTTTCGCGCTGTTTGCATATTGTATTTTGTTTGTAGATACATTAGAGAATCTGCTGGCACATCAAGAACCGCTTCAAACATTAAGGCAGTTTTTGCTGTAAGTGGACGATGCCCATTTAGTATTTCATTTACAACAGAATAAGTTAGTCCCATACTTTCTGCCAATTGACGCTGACTGATGCCACGATATTCTATTTCATCTTTCAGTACCTCTCCTGGATGTGTCGGGTATGCACCGTAACCTAAATTTCCCATTTTTTCCTCCTTTATTTATAATGGTTTGACAATTCTATTATATTGCAGATGGTAATTCCGTCTTTTTCTGATGACTTAAATTCTATCCTATACTGGTCATTAACGCGCACCGATTCAAATCCTTCCTTGTCACCTATCAGATTTTCGTAATGCAAGGCTTGATAGCGATATAAGTCAGTAGTTTTGTCAACAGAATCGAGAATATTTATTACGCGAATGTATTTCTTCACTATATGGGGTTGATAGCGATGTTGTTTATCGTTTGCCTTGCCATGATAGAATAATTCGCGCAGATATTCTTTTTCAAATTTTATATCCATCCACTATATTAATTTTCGGGTACAAAAATAATATTAATAAATCATTATTCGCAATTTTTGCGAATAATTTTTATAATTAATTATAAAACAATAATTTACTATTTAAAACAAACCCATATAAAATTACATTCCGATTTGCCTGCACACTTTTTTTTCACTATTTTAGCACCGAAAATTTTAAAATCAAACACAATGAAAAAGTTTTGTTTGTTCATATTCTTGGTATTGGCAAGCGTATATTCGTTTGCACAGAACGCATCGATATGAAAAAAGCGAGCGTTTCTGGATTTATGTAAACGGCAAGCAACAGAACCATCATCCAGAATCTTTTATACAAATAGACGGACTTTATGCCGATTGGGACTACAATATCCGCATTGTAATGGAAAACAAGCGCAGGTCGGAAATGTCAACGGTAATGCGCCTTCACCATGGAAACAACAGCTATTCGCTAAATTGTAATTCACGAAGCGGACAAATAAGCCTTAACCAGAAACATGGTAATTATCCTCCACATCCACAAAATGGTAATCACAACCAGCAGTATCCTCCGCAAGGTAATCCACCTAAGTTTCCACCTCAGGGAAATCATCAATATCCACCACAAGGCAATCCTCCTCAGTTCCCACCGCAAGGGAACCACCAATATCCTCCGCAGGGTAATCCTCCACAATTTCCTCCACAAGGAAATCCACCTACTCCTCCTCAGCACGGAAATCACAACCACAATAAGCCACCAGTACCACCAGTTGCAGAACCTATACCCGCACCAATGCCGTGCTCCGATGCTGATTTTGCCGATGCAAAACGTACAATTGAAAAGGCTGATTTTGAAGATACTAAACTTACAATTGCCAAGCAAATTGTTGCATCGGAACTGATGACCGCCAAGCAGTTGGCAGAAATCGCAAATCTTTTCGATTTCGAGCACACCAAGCTTGAATTCCTAAAATTTGCCTATCCGTACTGCTTCGACCAGAACAAATATTATATGGTGAATGATGTATTTGATTTCTCGTCGTCTGTTGACGAACTGAACAAGTTTATAAACAAATAGTTATACTTTCTCGTTCTTTACCATAAACTTGTGCAGAACAATAAGCGACCACAACCTATTATATAGGTATCCGTGGCCTGCACGGAATTTCTTTATAAGTTTCTGCACTTCGGCATAGTTTACAAGATTATACCTTGCAATAATGTCTTCGTTCAGGTAGTCGTCGATGAGGTACGACAAGTCGGTTTGTAGCCAACGTTCCAGCGGAATGGAGAACCCGCTCTTCTTCCTGTCGAAAAATTCCTTTGGAACATATCCGTAAAGCACTTCCTTCAAAATGTACTTTTGTACTCCATTGGAAATCTTGAATTTAGGACTGATGTTCAATGCCAATTCAACCAGTCTATGGTCGAGAAGCGGAACACGGACTTCAAGTGCATATTTCATCGAAGCGCGGTCAACTTTCACAAGAAGGTCGTCCTTCAAATAGTAGCGTATGTCGAAAATTGCCTGTGCCTCCTCGGGTGTAAGTTTGCGAACATAATTTGAATAGTCCTGTTCAACGCCTGTATCAACAAAAATATTGGGATTAAGCATTTTAGAAAGTTCCAATTCGCTGAAAAGGTATTGCTCCTGCGAGAAAATATGGCTCTTGAGATGTTCCTTGTTCTTATACTTGAAAATGTACGAAGCGCGCTTGTACCTGTCGGATGGAGACATACTTAGCAAATCGCCAATGACCTGCTTGAAAGGTTCCTTGCCGAGGTTGTGCATACGCTTTGCCCATATATAAGCCCCGTAGCCGTGGAAAAGTTCGTCGCCACCGTCGCCCGAAAGCGCCATAGTGACTTCCTGCTTTGCAAGCCTCGATACCATCATCGTGGGTATCGCCGACGAATCGGCAAAAGGCTCGTCGTAAAACTCAAGCATATCTCCAATAAGTTCCTTTGCATCATTCTCGGTAACTTCATATTTATGGTGTGCCGTTCCAAGATACTCGGCAATCTTTTGTGCATACTCCGACTCATCGTGGGCGCGGTCGGCAAAACCGATAGAGAACGTGTTTAACTTTCCGCCGCAAACCTTTGCTGCAACAGCAGTTACAAGACTTGAATCAATGCCGCCGCTCAAAAATGTTCCATACGGCACATCGCTGATAAGTTGCATCTTTACCGCAGATTCAATGGTCTCGCGTATGCGCTGCTTGGCTTCCTCGTAGTCGCTAATGATGTTGCGGCGGATTATTCCCTCAACATCCCAGTAGTTTTCAGTACGGAAGCCTTTTTCGGATACTATGCCGATTTCACCGCTTGGGAATTTCTTTATTCCTGAATAAATGGTGTCGGGTTCGGGAATGAAGCCCAAATTCAAGAACTCACTGATTGCTATATTGTTAAGCTGACGATTGTCACGGATTTTCTTTATCTTAAGCAGAGACTTTATTTCCGACGAGAAAGCAAAGTTTTCGCCGTCCCAGTAGTAGAACAGCGGCTTTATTCCTAATCTGTCGCGGAAAAGGTACATAATGTGTTCCTGCTTGTCGTAAATGCAGATGGAGAAAATTCCGTTGAGTTTATTTATAAAGGTAATACCCCATTCAGCAAAAGCCTCTACCACGACCTCGGTATCGCAGTTGGTCTTGAGCTCGATGTTGAGCTCCGAGGCGATTTCCATAAAGTTGTAGATCTCGCCATTGAACACGCAGATGTAGCGCATCGAGTGCGATTCCATCGGCTGGTTTGCGTCGGTAGAAAGGTCGAGTATGCTTAGGCGACGATGTCCAAGTCCTACATAATCGTTGTAGTATTGCCCCTGCGCATCAGGACCGCGATGACCAATGCAGTCGGTCATTGCCTTCAGTTCGTCGCGGGAGACAAATTCATTGTGCTTTATAGAGTAGAATCCTGTTATTCCACACATAATGAAAAAATTTGCGCAAAAATATTACTTATTGGCTAAACTTGAAAATGAAATTATACCATTTTTCGCGGATTGACTGCTTCATCGAAGTCTTCTGCCGATATAAAGCCTGTTTTAAGAGCCGCCTCGCGAAGCGAAATGTTCTCCTTGTGAGCAGTTTTTGCGATTATTGCAGCCTTTTCGTAACCAATTTTTTCGTTAAGGGCAGTCACAAGCATAAGCGACATTTCCATATATTTCGCAACCTTTTTCTCGTTTATGCGTATTCCCGAAACGCAGTTGTCGGTAAACGACACGCAGGCTTCGGCAAGCAGATTTGCAGACTCAAGGAAGTTTTTGATAATCATTGGTTTATAAACGTTCAGTTCAAAATGACCGTTCATTCCGCCTACGGTTATTGCAGTGTCGTTGCCTATGATTTGAGCGCAGACCATCGTCATTGCTTCTATTTGCGTTGGGTTAACCTTTCCGGGCATTATCGACGAGCCAGGCTCGTTTTCAGGAATCAAGATTTCGGCAAAACCACAGCGCGGACCACTTGCCATATAGCGCAAGTCACCGGCAATCTTGGCAAGGCTTACGGCAAGCTGCTTCAGTGCAGCGTGAGTTTCAACAATGGCATCGTGCGAAGCAAGCGACTCGAATTTGTTGGGTGCAGGAACAAACTGCAATCCGGTTTCTTCGGAAATGTGTCGGCAAACGGCAGCGTCGAAGCCTTTTGGAGCATTAAGCCCTGTACCTACTGCAGTTCCGCCTATTGCCAGTTCCGACAAGTGCAACAAACTATGCTTCAGCACTTTCAGCCCGTGGTCGAGTTGCGACACATAACCCGAAAACTCCTGCCCAAAACTTATAGGTGTAGCATCCATAAAGTGGGTGCGACCAGTCTTTATCACGTTGACAAACTCCTGCGACTTGGCATTCAAGCAATCGCGCAACCTCTCAATGGCTGGAATGGTCTTACACGAAATTGCCTTCAGTGCAGCAATGTGCATTGCCGTCGGAAAAGTATCGTTCGACGACTGGCTCTTGTTAACGTCGTCGTTGGGGTGCAAGATTTTTTTCGCATCGGTAAGTTTTCCGCCCGAGATGATGTGTGCACGGTTTGCAATCACCTCGTTGACGTTCATATTGGTCTGAGTTCCAGAGCCTGTCTGCCAGACCACCAGCGGAAACTGGTCGTCGAGCCTACCGTTTGAAATTTCGTCGCAGACCTGAGCAATAAGGTTAGCCTTTTCGGTTGGCAGTTTGCCAAGTTCCTCGTTGGCGCGTGCGGTGGACTTTTTCAGCACGGCGAAGGCGCGTATAATCTCTATCGGCATTCGTCCGCCAATCTTGAAATTCTGAAACGAGCGTTGTGTCTGTGCGCCCCAGTATGCCTCGGCAGGAACCTTTACGATTCCCATTGTGTCTTTTTCCTCGCGATATTCCATTCTAAAATTTTTAACGATTGCGAATATAGAACAAAAATCGGAAAGTTGGACAAAATGTTTGAAAATTGTATGGCAATAGATGTGGTTTACAAGGTTGATGTATTCGGATTGCTGGATAAACCCCATTTTTTGAAGCGGCGAAACCTTTGAAACAAGAAACTGCCTAGAAATCGAGGCTTAGCGACAAGTAGAACATCATCTTCTGAATTTCGCCGTTGCTGATACCCCAAGCCCAGTCAGCACGGATGAAATAACCGAAAAGTTTGCTCCTCACCCCTACTCCATATCCAGCAACCAAAGGATTGTTTCTGTTGTTCAATATAACAGTTACAGGATATTGCTCGTGATAGTCGTTTTCGTAGGCATTGTTTCCACCATACGGATTCAAGCCGCTCCAAGCCATTCCAGCGTCGAAGAAACCAACTACTTGGAAGTTCTTTAGAAACTCATTATTTATAGGTTTACGGCTGAAATATGAAATTACAGGAAAACGAAGTTCAAAATTGGTCACTGCAAAGTTGGTTCCGTTGCGAATGTTCTGGCTAAAACCGCGAAGATTGGTCTGCTTGATATACATAATTTATTTCCGGGTCAATCTTGATGTTGGTATTGAACATTTGCTGCCGTGGCACTACGTTTAACCAGTTGTCGATTCCACCTAGATAGTATATCAGTTTTGCATTGCCAAACGATGCACTGGCTGCTGCCCTGAACGCAAAAATCAACGAGCGATGTATTGGCTGGTAGTAGCGGAAGTCAGCACCTACAACTTCCATATCGGTCTTTTTCTTGTCGAACTGCATAAAGGCCTCGGCAAAAACCTTGAACCTTATGCCTGATAATATATTGGTTGCCAATTCCTTGCTATTGTCAAAAATGTATTCCGCCTTAATGCTTCCCCAATAGTCGTATGTATCGGGCTTTTCAAGTGTGTTTAAATCGGTTGACAGGTAAACGTCCCTATTTTGCCTGATGTTGGCGGTAAACTGCATTGCATCGACCTGCGAGAACGGATAGCGAAGTATGTAGAATGCCTCGTGGGTGAACGATTTTGTGAAGTTGTTTTCAAGGTCGGAAACTGCCTGACGGTGCAAGACCAATTGTCTGTTCCATCTGTGCTTAAGATTTTCAATAGTAAGCAAATATTCGTTTCCATCCATACCAACATCGAAACGGAAACCTGCACTAATGCGGTAGTCTTCAAACAAATCGGATGTACCTACCTTGAATATAAGATTAAACCCAGGATTGAAGTAGAATGCACTGCCTGTGTATTTCTGGTACGAGTTGAACAGATAACTGAAATCGACCTGTGTCATAAGGTAGTTGGTGTAGAAAGTGGTATGATATTTTGATGTACGCACTTTCTTTACCTCTTTGTTATCCTGTGACTTCTGAACTATTTTTTCCACCACTTCTGGCTCAAAGGAATAATCGCTGATATTTATTTCGTTGCCGTTAGCATTTTCAACTGGCATTTCGTAGTTGGATTCCTCGTTCCGCTTTTTTTCGGTTGCCTCGAAAAGATTTCTGTTTACAGTATTCGCTATTTCTGAAATTTGTTCCTCTGGACTTTCTTTCTTCAGTATTCGGAACTTTTTTTCGTCGCGATAACTTACACCAATATTGTTTGAAAACTTGTCGTAACCGGCATTCTGTATGTTGTAGCGGTAGTTTGAAAGTTGTGCTGTATGATATGTGTACGAATAATGCGTAGTGGTATCAATGAAACTTATTGTCGAATCAAGTTTTGTGGTGTAAAGGTTTTTGTTTCCGTTTTTGTCGGAAATGAAGAAATAGTCTTCGCCCAACTTGAACGGCATTGTCTCCGAAGCATCTGGCGTTTCGGTTACACGGCTGATTGACTTGCTTGCAATGTCGTAAACATAAATGTCGGTAAAGTCTTGTGTATAAACTGAATTATCCTTATTTGAACCGATTTTTTCTTCGTCACGGTTTGAAGCGAATACAATCTGTTTCGACTTGTTAATGTACAACGGTTCGTAGTCATCGGCCTCATCGTTGGTGATATTCTCGATTGTATTTCCAGCAATATTGAATATGAAAATGTCCGACTGTCCGTTGTTGAAGCCAGCAATTACAAGGCTTTGACCGTCGTTAGAATAGTCAAACGAATTTATCTTTTCCATCGACGGCATCTGGATTTCGTTCTTTTTCTTGGTTTCAAACTGATAGGTGGTGTAGTATATTTCACCTTTCTTTTCAATCATAAAGCCGAGCATTTTCCCAGATGGATGCCACCTTACCACTGGATAAGTGTTGTCGATAATCTGGTCAAGTTTGTGCTCACGACGGAATATAGTCTTGCGCTTTCCTGTGCCGAAATCGTATGTTTTTATCCAGTATTTGCCAAACTTATTTTCGCTCCAAGCCATCATATCTGTATTTGAATTGTACTGTGCCTGTGCGTAAGTGACATTTTTACGGCTTCGTTTCAGCACATCCTTGCCCTGCGGTTCATCGGCGGTGGCATTGAAATCCTCGTACTGTGTCTTGTAATATTCGGTCCAGTTTTCTTGCAGTGTCTTCAGATTTGCACCAAGCACATACATAAATGCACTTTCCACGCTTTTGGTTATTCTTGTGAGGTACACAATGTTGGAAATCACCTGTGAACCATAGATTTTTGCCACATAGTTCCATATTGCAAAGCCCATTGTTTCGGCATCGTTTCCCGATAACTGGTTGATGTTGTTGAATTTATTTGACAGCGCATAAACCTTATTTAAGTTGTCGGCATCCGAATCCCAGTCACGCGAAAGGTAGGCGACAAGTCCGCTAGTGTACCATTCTGGCATTCCGATGAGGGTATTGTTGGCAATCTTGTTCTTTATGTTTGAACCGTAGATTATTTCGTTGAGGATAATGCTTGAAATTGCCGCCACAACTTGCTCGCGGAACTTTTGCACTGGTCGAGCATAGGTGTTTGCGACTTTCCTTGAGTGTGCCGCCGATGTTGTATTCGTCGGCATCGGTGTTTAGACCTATGTTGCTCTGCCTAAAGTCGGAAAGGTTCTGGAACATTACCAATATCATTCGCTTTTCGAGTTTGTGGTCGAAGAAAGTTTCGAGTTGAGGAATCATTTCAGTTGCAATTGCGCTTGCCATCTCGGCCATATCGCTGCCACCTGCGTAGAAATAAGTGTCGAACTGCGGATAACGGTAGTAGTACCATTCAAACTCATCAAACTGCACACGGTTTTTGCCGAACCTCATCTGATGTCCGTTGTAGAACTGCGAAAATGCCGGCTGCACAAGCAAACCAAGCACAAGCAGTAGCAATATTATCCTACCGCATTTCAAGTGAAAACAAATTTGGGCGCAATTTACTAACATTTTGGCAAATTGCGAGTTATTTTTTTACATTCCCGCATACGCCATCAGCACAATCGTTGCCAAGGCACACACACCACCTATAATGTTCAACTTCGACAGTTTCTCCTTGAAAAACATTACGCCAATGAGAATGGACAGCAGTATGGTAGATGTGTTGCAAATGCCATATAATGAAGAAGTTGTGATTAGCCCTGTGTTCATCGAACGTATTACAAAATATATGGAGCCGAAGTTGAATGAACCAAGCAATATTCCAAAGAGCCAAGCCTTGAATGTCAAGAAATTGCGTAAAGTTCCTTTCTTTACAATGGAATATATGATTCCGCACAGAAGCGATATTGCAAATAGTGTAGCCGTGAAAAGTGCTGCATCGTCGTAAATGCCAAATTTTTCACGTGAATATATTACTAGAGAATCGTTTGCGCCCATTGCAACGAAGATTATTGCCGGCAACAGAAACTTCCATACGTCCGACTTCGCTTTGCTGCCAGATGGCTTGTAGGTGCATAGGAAAACCGATGCAACAGCAAGTACTATTGCCACAACCTTGACAACCGAAACTGTTTCATTGTAGGCTATTATCGAAAACAGCATAGGTATTACAAGCGACATCTTGCTGGCTACCGTAGTTATGACAATGCCTGTCTTTCGCGACGAAATGCCTATCAGGAAGAATGTCACTATGAAAAGGAATCCTAGCAGAATACCTATTGGAAACCAACTTGCCTTCACTATGCTAACGACTGGAAGCGAACCGAAAACGATAAAACCGAGTATTGCGGCGGTAAGGTAGTTTACAACAATGCAATTTATAAGAGGAGCCTTTTTGATGTCTATTATCTTGAACATCACGAAGATGCCTATGTATGATATTGCACAGAGTATTATCCAGACCATAAAAAAAATGGGGCAAAGCCCCAGTCATTATTATATGAAAAATTACTACATCTTCAGTCTCTTTTCAATCTCGTCAAGGTCGTGCTTAAAGTTCTTGTCAGTCTCGATGAGATTGTTTACGGTCTTGCAAGCGTGGAGTACAGTGGCGTGGTCCTTGTTGCCTATTGCATTGCCTATTACAGCAAGCGAACACTTTGTCATATTCTTTGCAAAGTACATTGCAATCTGGCGGGCCTGAACGATTTCGCGTTTGCGTGTCTTGCTGCTGAGTACATCCACCGACATCGAGAAATAGTTGCAAACAACCTTCTGTATGTAGTCGATTGATATTTCGCGCTGTGTGTTCTTTACTAACTTGTCAATCATACCCTTGGCAAGTTCGAGGGTGATTTCCTTCTTGTTGAGGGTTGCCTGTGCAAGCAATGAAATGAGAGTGCCTTCAAGTTCGCGTACATTGTTTGTAACGTGCGATGCGATGTATTCGAGGATTTCTTCCTTAATTTCGATTCCGTCCTTGTAGGTCTTTCTCTTCAGTATCTTGATTCTAGTCTCGAAGTCCGGTTCCTGAAGGTCGGCTGCAAGTCCCCATTTGAATCTCGACAGCAAGCGTTCTTCCATTCCGTTCAAATCTACTGGTGCCTTATCCGACGTAAGAATGAGTTGCTTCTGATGTTGATGCAAATAGTTGAAAATCTGGAAGAAAACTTTCTGAGTACCTTCCTTGTCTGCGAAATACTGTACATCATCGAGGATAAGCACATCTATCATCTGGTAGAAATGGATGAAGTCGGTCTGGTTGTTGTCGCGGGTAGCCTGCATATACTGAGTCAGGAACTTGTTGGCATCGACATAAAGCACAACCTTGTCGGGGAAGTTTTTCTTCACCTCAAGTCCTATTGCGTTGGCAAGGTGAGTTTTACCGAGTCCCGAGCCGCCATAGATGAAAAGCGGGTTGAACGAAGTACCAGCAGGATTTCCTGCCACAGCAAAACCAGCGGCACGGGCGAGACGGTTGCATTCGCCTTCAACAAAGTTGTCGAATGTGTATTCCGGATTCAGATGCGGGTCTATCTGTATGGGTGTGTATCCAGGATAAGCATACGGATTTGGCGATTCGCCTTCTCCGAGCCTCGGTCTCTTAGGTATATTGGGGACATTTTTAGGAGTATCGTTTGACGGCATCTTTACAGTTACCGACTTCCCGATATTCTGGTCGCTACTTACCACAACCCTGTAGTCCAACTTGGCATTCGGTCCGATAACCCTGTGCAACGTCATTGCCATCAGTTCAATGTAATGCTCTTCGAGGTATTCATAAAAGAATGTACTTGGCACCTGTATAGTCAACTGGTTGTCCTTGAGTTCGACTGGAACTATCGGAGCAAACCACGTATTGAAAGCCGCCTTTTGCAGATTCTCCTGAATTATTTCCAAGCATTTCGCCCAAACCTCTTCGCAATTTTTTGTTGTCATAAGACCGTATCCTTAATTTTCGTTAAACAGTTAAATAATATTTTTGCCGCAAGTCGGCAAGAGATTGTGAAAACTTCTTGAAAAAACATTTTTTTCAAAAAATCTTGCAATTCCGAACACTTTGCACAAGTTCCAAACTTCTTTGACAACTTGCTGTGTTTCTGTTTGTTAGTGGGCTAAAACCCAAAACTCAAAATTCAATCTCCTGCATTATTTTTGCAGCCCATAAAAGTACTCAAATCTTTCGCTCCTACCAAACATTTTTGGTGTTTTTTTTGTCTTTTTTGCTGCTTTTTTTCAATGGAGACATTATCAAAAATGTAAACTTATCAACTTAAACCAAAAGTTAATTAAATCCACATTACAAGCCTAATTACCAATAATTTATTTGCTGTAAAATCGTTTTTGTCAAACTAATCGGTTAATAATCGGAATGTTACAAGATTTTATGCTGTAAAACACGCTTTATGTAGCCTTAATCGTGCAGTATAATAGCAAAAATATGCTAAATATATTATGTTCAAGGTAGTTAGACAACCATAAGGTTACATCCGCGTACATCGGCACTGTCGAAACGTCCCGAAACGGAGAAAGAACCGTCGTCGAAAACCTGTCCCAAATCGGATGTCTGAAGGAAACTGCAGGAGTAAATATTTGCAAGGTCAACCACATTTATGGCACCACTTCCCGACCTATGAACAGACAATGGGTCATTTGGCTCACGCACAAGGACTTTCATTGTCCTGCTGCACTTGTAAACACCATTGCCAAACGAATATGCCTGCGACAAAAGTTCGGTCATTCCATATTCCGAATGTATGCTTTGCACACCAAAAGCATCTTTCAGCACCGAGTGAAGTTCGGAACGCACCATCTCCTTCCTGCGCCCTTTCATTCCGCCGGTCTCCATCACAATGCCGTGCCGTATGTTCATCAACTTGTACTTTTCGGCAAAGTCGAGCAGGGCGAAACTTACACCTATAAGAATATATTTCTGGTGCCTTGCCTCAAGACGACAGATTGTATCGTAAAGTTCTTCGTGGTTGTGCAGGAAAAATCCGCTCAACTTGTTGTCCGACAATTTGATAAGCCCATCAACCATATACACAAGGCTCGAACCTGTGCGTTCAAGGTAGGCGGGCAACAATCCAAGTATGCAGAAATCGGAAGGTTCGCCATAGAATTGTCTGAATCCCGCCAGAAACGCTTTCCTGTATATTTCGAGGTCGGCAACATAATGCGACGAAGGTACAGAGCCAGTCGTACTACTTGATGTGAAAACAATTTCGGAGTCCCTTCCGTCACAGATAACTTTGTGTAACTTAAAGAACTCTACTGGCATAAACGGTACATCCTCGATATAGTTCACGGCACCAACATCAATGCCAAGCAGGTCGCAATAGTGGTGATACACAGGATTCTGCATATACTGAAAATAGAAGGCTTGCATAGCCAAGCCTTCAAATTTTTCTGTCGCAGAATCGGATTCTAGTTCTGCACAATATTTTTGGATGTCGAAATTCACCAGATTATTTTTTCTTTCTCTTGAACTTCTTGAACTTCTCTTCGTAAGTGACGAAATATTTGCCCTTTGGCAGAGATGAAATATCAACTTTATTGTTAGTGCCGCGCAACTTGATATTTCCGTAAGCCTTGTCAACAATGATATATTCAGTTACACCTGTGAATCTTATTTCCTTAACTTTCTTATTTTGTACAATCTTTTCAAGTTCAACGACTTCCTTCTTCGGCGACTCTACGGTAACATCAAACGACCTCTGTGTGTCGTCCTCGTTCCTCTGATAAATCTTTATCTTGTTTTCGCCAGGGAGACCTGCGATTGGCAACGAGTATGTTTTTTCTTCCATTCCGCCCTTGCCGATTACTGCTCCTATCCTAACCCACTTGTTGGCGCGGAAATGGTCGATGTAGAACGGCATAGCCGATGATTCGTCCTTGATAGTGAAATACAACTTGCTGTCGCTACCTTCCTGCTCTATTTTTGCCGAAACAAGCACAAACGTTGACTTTGTTACAAAAGCGCCCTTATTGATAATCACTGGCTTTGCGTTCTCATCGTAGTTTATTACCATATTAAACAATTCGCCAGACTTCAAGCCCAACTCCGAAAATTTCACAACTACAAGACCTGTGTTCAAGTTGGCGTTTGCAGACTTGCCATTTACTGAAATACTCTTAATGCAGAAGCCAGATTCCATCGAAGGATTCTTAATATACATATTCTGCTCAAAAAACATTCCGCCAAATTCCATCTCAGCAGAAAAAACGCTATTGATTGATAAGCAAGCAATTACAACTGCAAAAATCCTTTTAATTCCGTTAAAAAGCATACTAAATTCCGTTAAAATAAGTTATCAACAAAAGTACATTGTTTTTTTATACTGAACAAATTTTTCCTTTTCATATTTTTTGCAAATCAGAACGATAAGCACAAACAACCGATAAGATTAGGCTCAACCGCCATCTGTTGAAAAAAAGCGAGGAGTTTACACCTTAATATTATATATAAGGGGTAAATTTGTTGGTTTGTAAATTTGCACCTAAAATGAAGATACGATTTCTATTCGCACTCGTCGCGCTGACAGCAACAATCGCAGCAACGGCACAGGAATATACTCAGGAGAAGATACTCTACAAGAACGGCAACACCAAGGAAGAAGGCTCCCTTTACCTTGGACTGCGTTTCGGTACGTGGACATTCTACACACCCGACGGAAAGGTTGCAGCAAAGACCGACTTCTACAAGGATATGCTCCACGGCGAGAATACTACTTTCTACGACAATGGCAACAAGCACGAGATGTACAACTACCGAGCCAACAGCCGTCACGGAGCCTGCGAGGAATACTACGAGAACGGCAAACCGAAAATGAAAGGATTTTACAACAGCAACGTCCGTGACAGTATTTGGCAGTTGTTCTACGACAACGGAAATCAGCAGTCTGAAATCACATACAAGGATGGTAAAATCTTCAGCATCAACAAGTTCTACACCCGTGATGGCAAACAGACCGTGACTGCTGGAAACGGTTCGATGATAAATTACTACGACAGCGGCGCAAAGAACTCGGAAGGCAACATTAAGAATGGCGTTGAGGATGGCAAATGGATATACTACCACGAAAACGGCAAAAAGAAATCGGAAGGCACATTTGCTTCGGGCGAACGCGTAGGCGAATGGAAGGAATGGTACGACAACGGTCAACTAAAGACCGAAATCAACTACGAGAACGGTCTAAATACCTTTTGGACACGCACCGGCACCAAAGAAATGGAAGGCATTATGGCCGACGGCAAGCGCGACAAGACTTGGACTTACTGGTACCGATCTGGCAAGGTGCGTAGCGTAAACAACTACAAGATGGATGTGCGTGACGGCTTGCAAACCAAGTACTTCGAAAATGGGCAGAAGGAGTCGGAAATGACTTACGTCAATGGCAAGCTCAACGGTGAAGCACACTTCTGGCTCGAAAACGGTCAGCCCGACATCGACGGAAACTTCAAGGACGACCTGCAGGAAGGCCTTTGGACCTACTGGCGCAAGGACGGTCAGAAGGGCAACGAAGGAAAATACTCGAAAGGCAAGATGGATGGTCGCTGGACATACTGGTATTCAAACGGTCAAGTGTGGAAGCAAGTTGACTATACCGCAGGAATCCGCACTGGCGCGTGGCTCATCTTCTTCGAGAACGGACAGAGATTTCGCGAAGGTCAGTATGAAAACGACGAGGAAACTGGTCTGTGGACCGAATGGAACGAAGACGGCGTGATGGTTCTCCGTGGCAACTACAAGAACGGCATAATGGAAGGCAAATGGGAGGCTTGGCACGACAACGGCAACAAGAAGTCGGTGGTGGAATATTGTGACGGACTACTTTGCGGAAAGAACTATTTCTGGTTTGAAAATGGCAAGCCACAATTTGAGGAAAGCTACAAGATTACCGATTCAAAAACAGGCGAAGGCAAAACTTCTGTACTTAACGGCGAATACAAAAACTTCAATATCCGTGGCGTTGAAATGATTAGCGGAACCTACAATATGGGCAAGCGCAACGGCAAGTTCACATACCGCAACGCTAATGGCGGTGTCATTAAGGTCGAGTACTACAAGGACGACAAGCCCGATGGCAAGTGGCAAGAGTTCTACGACTTCGGAGGCGTGCAGACCGAAACCAACTACAAGAACGGCATGAAGGAAGGCAAGTTCACCCGCTATGACCAACGTGGCAATATAACATTCCAGTCGAAGTTCCTCGCCAACCGTCAGGTTGAAGTCATCGTAGATGACAACCCGAATTTGCCTCAGAACAAGCAAAAGGCGGGGCAGGGAAATCAGCAGAATACGAGAAGCGTAGGATACAGATAGAAAGTTTCTAGGTTTCTGTGGCTGCGCCGTTTCTGAGTTTGAATGACTTCGCCGTTTCTAAGTTTCAGGTCTAAAGTTCAATAGTTCAAAGTTGTAGCGGCGCAATGTTTTGCGCTCGTTGAATGGTTTTAATGGCTACGTTCGTTTGAAGATTTGATTGCCTGCGGCATTTAAAGATTTTAAAATTTAAAAAAATTAATCCCCATCGGTCATTAAGAGTTTAATAAATCATAAGCATTTGCCTATATAAGTATTCTTGTTTTCTTCCTATATTCAGCGTATCCGGGTTTGTTTTTCAACTGGCGTTTTTCCATCAGAGGAATGCTGATGCCGAGAAATAGGGCTGTCATTGCTATCGGGCAGCAAATAAACCAGTTGAAACCGTTGAGCGAAGCGTACATTATCCATATTCCCCACCAGAATTGCACTTCTCCGAAATAATTCGGATGCCGTCCGTGTTTCCATAGTCCTACATTGCAGTATTGTCCAGGATGTGTGGCACGGAAATCGTGAATTTGTTTGTCGGCGATAAGCTGAATGGTTGCTGACGAAAGGCATACGACAAAACCAAACCAAGTAAGGACATTTGCTGTTTCAACAGTCTCGTAAATCATAAGTCCTGGTAGCATGGCGGCAAAGACGACAAGCGTCGGCATCATATTCAGTCCGAAGAAATTTATTAGATGGAAAATAATTGGATGCTGAGTTTCTCGGTAGTGCGTATAACGCCAGTCCTCATGCGCGATGCCTTTGAAGGTGATTGCCCAGTTCCGCGTAAGACGAATGCCCCAGTACCACGATGCGACA
>CAJOEG010000017.1:34009-48558 GCA_905233405.1 uncultured Bacteroidales bacterium
AAAGCCCAAAGCAGGAATGCAACAGGCGGGAAAACGCTCCAATACGGGTCGTAAACCGATACGTTTTCGTACAGCAGACCGAAAATCCAAACAATTATTGTTGCCAGTACGTCGGCACAGAAAAGAGCCAATATCGGTGAATTAAGAGTTCCGTTAAGTTTGATGAATAGGATTAAGCCTGCAATTATGGCGAGAATATAGATTGCAGCGATGAGAGCGATGCTGCAAGATTTTGAATAACTACGTTTCATAATGGTAAAAATTATTCTCTATTCAGGCTCTTCAAGTATTATGTCCTGTGGTAGTCTGAATCTCAGATACTTTATAGTCCTATTTTCCTTGTTCCACATTTTTTCGTAGTGTGTCTTTAGGGTAAGGAACCCAGTGTAGTGTTCCGATTCGTAGAGGTTGCTGGCATCAATTAGCAATGGCAGATTATTGCGGGCGATTACTTGCTTGGTGTATTCATAAAGAGTATCGTCGTCGGTCTTGAGGTTTACTATGCCGTTGTCAGCCAGGAAGTTCTGGTAGTATGTCAGGAAGCGTGACGAGGTGAGGCGTTTCTTGTGGGTGCTTTTTGCTCCGAGGTGCGGGTCGGGGAAGGTAATCCATATTTCAGAAACTTCGTTCTTGCCAAAACATTTGGGAGTAAATTCAACTCGTGTACGCAGGAAAGCGATGTTTTTCATTCCCATTTCGAGCGAATCGGAAGCTCCGCGCCACATTCTTGCACCCTTTATGTCCACGCCTATGAAATTGCCAGTAGGAATTTCGTTTGCCATAGCCACCGAATATTCGCCCTTGCCGCAGCCAAGTTCCACAGTAATAGGGTTTTCGTTGTGGAAAAATTCTGATTTCCAACGACCTTTCAGTTCAAAATCGTCGGGACTGCCGTACATAAGTTTCGGCTGGAACATGTGCGGGAATGTTTCGTTCTGTGCAAATTTGAAAAGTTTGTTCTTCTGTGACATACGGTTCTTCTTGTTATGTTTTGGTTGCAAAATTACATAAAAATAGGGAAGTGGCGAAAAACAAAAAAGAGACTGCTTCTGCACTCTCTTTCGTTGTACCCGGGGCCGGGGTCGAACCGGCACTCCAGTGAAGGAACTGGTGTTTGAGACCAGCGCGTCTACCGATTCCGCCACCCGGGCATTCGGTATGCCTTTTGGGACTGCAAAAGTACTACATTTTTTTGAAATCAAAGCATTTTTTTTGATTTTGTATGAAATTTTGAGTAAAGAATTGGCAGCCAGTGATGTTAATAACTGGAATATGAGTAAATTGCAAATAATAATTCATATTTTGTACAGACGCAAAATTTTGCGCTTCCACAAAAAACAATTTAAAATCTTATCATTTGTACAGTCGCGGCGCGCCACGACTCAACAATTGAAACCCCATCAAACCTTTACAAACTAAGGTATATTATCTTCTTCGTCTCAAAGAAATCCTCGCCAAAGAAATCGGAAATATTCGTAACCGAATAATTTTTCATTCCTTTCAACTCATCATCGAAGTCGCCGCCCTTGAGGTAGATGATTGAACGTTCGGTGGAACGCGGATTCAACACTTTGCGTGTCATTTTCACAAAGTCGGGGAAGGTGGTGACGGCACGGCTCACGATGCAGTCGTACTTTGGCGGCAAAAGTTCGGCACGAATCTTCATTGCTTCCATATTTGTAAGTCCAAGGCTCTCGGAAATTCCCTTTACCACCTTGATTTTCTTCTCGATGCTATCGACAAGCGTGAATTTTGCTTCGGGAAACATTATTGCCAGAGGAATACCCGGAAAACCGCCGCCTGTGCCGACATCAAGGATAAGTTCTTCAGCCTTGAACTGCTTTACTTTTGCAATCGCCATCGAATGCAGTATGTGGTGGACAAAAATATTGTCGGTGTCCTTGCGGCTAATTACGTTGATTTTTTCGTTCCACTCACGCACAAGTCCTTCATGTTCAGTGAGTTTTTGCAACTGGACATCCGATAGTGAGGGGAAATATTCCTTAATCTTTTCTAACATCTTTCGACAATTCTACAAGTTTCAACTTGGCCTGATGGATTCTGTTTTTCACTATCGACAGCGAAATTCCGAGTTCGTGGGCAATTTCTTCGTATTTCATTCCTACGCCTTTCATAAACAAAATGTTCTGGTCAAGTTCGGAAAGCTGTCCGAGCAACGATTCCACATATGCTTGCCTTTCTTTCTCGATGAGCGAAGTTTCTGGAGTGCTGTCGTCGGTAATTGATATCATGTCGCTGTTTTGCGGTTGTGGCAAGTTGTATCTCTTGCACCAGTCAAGGTAGGTATTTTTGGCTATTGTAAACACCCACGTGCGGAAACTGGCTTCGCGCTCGGCATCGTAGGAGTCCATCGACTTCCAGATTTTCTGCAGCGACATAATTGTTACATCGTCGGCATCGTCGCTTTGGCAACCACGCGAAACAAGAAAATCCTTAATGTCCATCTGGTAGCGACGGAAAAGGCACGAACTTGCCATCTCGTCGCCGGCGACTACCAAATCCCTGAGTTTCAAGTCGTCATATTCTTCAAGTTCGCGTGTCCGCTTTACCATTTTGTTTCCCGATTAAAGATTCCGTAAAACATCAAAGCAACATAAAAAATCGGTGCAAAGATATCAAATATCAGCAACATAAATAAATTGAAATCGGTTTTTGTCGTAATGCAAAACTTAGCAAGCGAAAGCATTACAAACACCAATCTCACTATCACGAATGCAAGTGCGAATTTCCAGTTTACAAATAGCATTGCTATTGCCATAGCGAAAAACAATGTCCGCGAAACAATTTCTCCTCCCGACAAGAATTTGTCTGCCAGTCTATAGCGCACCGATGTGCTAACGTGTCGTGATTTCTGACGTAGAAGTTTTGCAAAAGTTTCCTTTGCAGGAGAAATTGTCTTTGCATCCGACGAAAAGCATACGGTTGGACGGATATGTTTTGTGGCATCCTTTACAAAAAGGTCGTCGTCGCCTGAAGCAATGCAGGAATGTGAGCAAAAACCACCGAGAGTGTCCCACAACTTATGCGAGTATGCAATGTTTCGTCCCACGGCCATATAGGCATGTCCTAGCGATGCAAAACCGAGGTATTGCAAGGCAATAAGTGTGGCATCGTACGACGAGAAACGCGCGGCGAAAGTATTGCCCGACAATTCGCCGTAGCCTAAGACCAGCGGATTTTCAGCATCGAATTGCGACATTATTCCGTTAATCCAATGCTCCGTGGCTGGACGACAGTCGGCGTCGGTGAAAATCAAATGCTCATAAGTAGCGGCACGGATTCCGCACGAAAGAGCCGATTTTTTGCCAGACTCTTTGTTTCCAACAAGTTTTACATTTGGAAAAGTTTTAGCCAATTCGGCAATGTAATCGGATGTTCCATCGGTGGAATTATCGTTAGTAATTATGATTTCGAATTGTGGATATTTTTGATTTACAATGTATTGTAAATTGGATTTTAGGTTTTGTAATTCGTTACGGCAAGCGATTATCACAGAAACAGGAGGCAAGGTAGCATTGGATTTCTCAACATCGTTTTTACGCACTGCAAAAGCAGGCAGGATATAAAATAGAGCCTGAATTAATAGGAGTAGTAATAATATGGAAGAAAGAATGATGAGAGGCATTTTCTAGTTCGTCATTGAAATTTGCATTAATTCTTCGGCGATAGCATTGAGGTGGGAGCATTCTTCTCTTGTTATACTTTTTCGTGTTGCAATTTCGTTGGATGCTTCTGTCAGGAAAAGCATTTTGCCTTGTGCGCATGGTTCCATGAGATTGCCAATAGGCTTGTAGTATTCCGAGAAACCGTAGGGCAGCAAATATACAACAGGCAATCCTTCATTTATTGCAACTTCGAGTACCTGTTTTTCCTTCGGGTTGATGAAAGCACCAATCAAAACGACACCTTTTCTCGCAGTGATTATGCAGCCGTTCATATAATTGCGAGCCTCATCTTCTGTGAAGAGGCTTCGTACATGTACTGCACACAAATTGCTGTCCAGCAGCCACAAGTTGCCAACTGCTGAGAAACAATGTCCATTCCATTGCACATTACGCTGTACGGCGAAATATTCTGGCCGTTTTTTCTTCAACCACAGGCGACGAGGATTGTCTTTTACATAGGAGATCATATTGTGGAGTTGTCCTTGTGCATGGAGAATGCGTTCGTGATAGCCTGTTGGGGTTTTCTCCCAAATACTACCGGTGTCCGCAAAGATGCGGACAAAATGCACAATTACAGAGGGTATTTGACTATTATTGGTGTCATCACCGCTAAAGTAAGTACGTTTGAATAAACTTGTGCAAGCACTTTTGAAACCTCGAACTACGGTTCCTATTGGTTTGGGAAGACGATCAAGGACTTGAATAACAAAATGCAAGTGATCTGGCATTATTTTAAAAGCAAGCATTTTCAGTGCATAGCCTTTCGGCTGATAGTATTTGGGCGTATCACGTAGCAAACGATGTACTTGAAGTCCGAATGAATTTAGTTCTATTTGAGCAGTATCAGCACTACTACCGATAAGTTCGCCGAACAAATGTTGACGTTCTGCAACAACAAGTGTAATATGGTAAATGGCATGTCCACAATAGTCCCAGCCATTTTCGCGATGATGACGACTAGAATCAACTGGATATCGCCAGCCTTGTTCGGTATGTTCTGGTTTGTTTGGCATTTTGCTGTATTAATGCCCGCAAAGATGCGGGCAAGGTGCACGACATTCGTATTACTTATACAGTTTCTTCGATTCCTCCCATATTTTGTCCATTTCCACCAATGTCATATCCTTGAGGTCGCGTCCTTGCTGGATGGTCTTTTGCTCGAGGTAGCCGAAACGGTTCTTAAACTTGCGGTTGGTACGTTCTAGGGCTGTGTCTGGGTTTACACCATAGAGACGGGCGGCATTTATCACCGAGAAAAGCAAATCGCCAAATTCGGCTTCTATCTTGTCTTGATTATCTGAAATTGCAGTTTCGAGAAGCACCTCGTTGTATTCCTCGTTCAGTTTATCCCACACTTGCTCGCGCTTGTCCCAGTCGAAACCTACTCCACGCGCCTTGTCCTGCATACGGTAAGCCTTTATTATCGATGGCAACGATTCTGGCACTCCGCCAAGAACGGTCTTTTTCGGTGCTTCCTTCAGTTTTATGCGCTCCCAGTTCTCCTTTACCTGCTCGGCGGTCTCTGCCTTCACATCGCCAAAAATGTGCGGATGGCGGAATATCAGCTTCTCGCAGATACCGTGAATTACATCGTACAAGTCGAACTGCCCATTTTCCTTGCCTATCTTGGCATAAAAAGCCACGTGCAGAAGCACATCACCAAGCTCCTTCTTCACCTCATCGGCATCGTTGTTCAACAATGCATCCGAAAGTTCATAAACCTCCTCTATCGTCTGTATGCGTAGGCTCTCGTTTGTCTGCTTACGGTCCCACGGACATTTTTCGCGCAGTTCGTCAAGTATTTCTATAAGTCGCTTAAATTCGTTTAAAGTCTTTTCCATAGTGTAAAATTTTATTCATCTCTTCCTGCCACGTACCCACGCCACTTCTCGATGCATTTTGTCATGTCTTCGGGAAGTTCCGACTCGAAGTATAGTTCCTTCTTGGTAACGGGATGAATGAAGCCTAACGACTTGGCGTGCAGTGCCTGCCGCGGAAGAATCTTGAAGCAGTTTTCAACGAACTGCTTGTATTTTGTAAATGTTGTGCCTTTCAGAATCTGGTCGCCGCCATATTCCCAGTCGTTGAACAGCGGATGGCCTATATGCTTGAAATGAACCCTAATCTGATGAGTGCGACCTGTTTCGAGGCGGCATTCCACAAGGTTCACATAACCCAACCGTTCGAGGACGCGCCAATGAGTTATAGCCTCCTTGCCGTAGTCGCCGTCGGGGAAGACATCCATAATCTTGCGGTTCTTGAGATTGCGTCCTACATTGCCGATGATTGTTCCCTCGTCCTCGGGCATATTTCCCCACACAAGTGCATTGTAGGCACGCTTGCAAGTGTGGTAGAAGAACTGGCTCGCAAGTCCTTCGCGGGCGACTTCCGACTTTGCAACGACAAGTAGTCCCGATGTATTCATGTCGATACGGTGGACAAGTCCGGGACGGAAAGTCTCGGCGTTGAACATAGGCAAATCCTTGAAACGATATGCCAAAGCATTTACCAAAGTTCCCTCGAAATGTCCAAAACTCGGATGCACAACCATTCCCGCAGCCTTGTTGACAACAATAAGGTCGTCGTCTTCGTATACCACATCCAACGGCAAGTCCTGTGGCACAATGCCAGTTTCACGCTTTGGAAACGATAGCATTATCTTGATGTCGTCGTTGGGCTTAATCTTGTAGCTGCTGCGAACGGGCTTGCCGTTTACATAAACGCATCCACCTTCGGCGGCAGTCTGTATGCGGTTGCGAGAAGTACTCGGCAGACGAATTGACAGATACTTGTCGATACGCATTGACTTTTGCCCTGGTTCAACTTCCAGATGCTTATGTTCGTACATTTCGCCACCTTCCTCAACAACGTCAACATCGTCGTCGAGTTCAAGTTCGTCTATTTCTTCGATTTCCTCAAGTTCGTCAAAATCCTTCATACTGCTGAATTATCGCATTATCAGTATTTTTACCGTTTCGAAAACATTTGTTTCGGAATACGGACGAACGAAATATGTACCTTCGGGCAGACCGCTTACATTGATGACGGTTTCGTTTCCAGATTGCATTACTACGCGACCAAGATTGTCGTAAATCATCACTCCGCTGAAATCAGTTCCGCTTTCAATATTTAGTTCTGTTGAGGCTGGATTAGGATAGATACTGCATTGTGGTACAATATGTTCTGTTGTCTTAATTCGTAGCCAAACACTGGGCGAATCATAAGCGCACCCGAAATTATTGAGTTCTGCCAAGTTCCCGATACATTGTAGAAAATCTTGTCGTGGGCATCGCTTTCCATATCAAGACCGCAGTTGAGCATATCGTTGGTAGTCTTTATCCATCCTACATAGAATGCACCACTGATAACTACAGCCGTATCGAGCGGATAGTAAACATAGCCGTTGAGTTTGTTTGAGAAAGACGGGCGTACACCCAATCTGCTCACAATCGTATCGCCAGGAATGCCGTTGTTGTCTTTCCACACGGTAAGGTAGAAGTATTTTACGTTGCCGTCGTTCTGAGTGCGGTTGAAATAAATGTAAACGCCGTACAGCGTATCGGTCATATATGGTTCAAACTTGTATGCAAGACTTGCATTTGCTGTTCCCTGACCTGAAATTCCGTAACCTTTTTCGGCGGTTCCGTCGTCGTAGGCATAGTAGTTCTTGAAATCCTGATAGTACCTTACGGTGTCGTTCCAACGGTAGTAGTCACGTACCTGCGCCACATCGGTCTTGAGGTTGGCGCGGATAAGGAACTTTGCAGAATCCTCGGCCTGATAACTTTCCTCGTTGAAGAAATAGCAGAATTTCTTGGTATAGTTTATTTCATCGTTGGCATTGATGTTTTCACTGTCGTCGCCACAATGGTAGTCGATATAAGTACGTGCGGGTATGAGAGATGTGGTCTCATCCTTGTCGAATACATCGTACTGGCGGTTGATGTTGTGGGTTGCGTCCTGCAGGTTGGCATACGAGAAAGTTATCGAATCGTAAACCGCCGTTCTGCCCTTGTGCAAGAAATGGCTCCACGGTACCTGCCTGTAATCTTTTAGGAACGGACCTACATTCTTTATCATAGTCACGTCCTCGATGATTGTATCTGAGGCGTTTCTGTTCGCATCAAGTATTATGAAGTCCAAGTTCCACTGGTCAACATTGCTCTGCCAACTCGGTTCGTAGTTTGAACTGATGCTCACATAGTTGATGAAGCGGAATCGGAAGCCATTCTTAAGCCAGATAGAGTCGCGTACAGGAATCATTACCTGCTTGAAATTGCTCATAGCATTGCCGCCAGCCATCTTCCACACGCTACGCCATTCATCATCGGATACTGAATAGAACTGAAGCACAAGTGAGTCGCGTAACTCTGGCATATTGCCGTTGCCTCCGCATTGGTAGAAAAAACTTAGGTATATTGAATCCGAGGCGTTGCGTTGCAGGTTTATAGGCTTCGACGTAAGATAATCGGCAACATCCGACATTCCTATCGGCAAGGTCGGGTAAACTTTCCCGTGCTCATCAAGGGCATCAAGGGTTGCAACACCTATCGAAATTGGATTCTTTCCGACCGAATTGTTTACGAAAGCATACTTGTCAGACCATTTTGACGAGTCGGGATACATATATGAAGCAGAAAAGTCGTCGAAGAATGGCAGTTCCAGAGTGTCGGAAGTTGCAACCTTATAGCCGTACCGTTCAAAATAGCGTTCGCTGTAGTCGCTAAGAGCAGGATTCCCGCAGTCAATCACTACTTCCTGCGAAAATACGGCAAGCGTGCAGCAGACAAAAAATAATATTGAGGCTAACCTTTTCATACAAACTCTGGATTATTCATCGAAATTAGTGTCGTTATGCTCTGAAGAAGTTTTTGGCGTTTCATCCAATTTGCTCATTTCTTCCAGAGTCGAAATTTTTTCTTCCTCATCTTCCTCCTCTTCATCCTTTGAGTTGGGGTCGCGGCCAGCAACAACAAAGTCGATTCGTGAACCTTGCTTGATTTCTGTTCCTGGTTCAATAGGACGACCATTATACAGTTGCTTAAGGACAATATTTACCACTTCACCGTCTTTCTGCCATTTTACCGTGCCTTTCTTCAGTTTTGAATGCTTCAGTCTAACATCAAGAGTCTTATATTGTTCGCCGACAAACGAGGGCATCTTGACTAGGATTTCGTCTCTGGTGTTAACCTTGATGTAAACTGTTCGTCCGTGTTTTACAAGCGATTCTTTTGCAGGATTCTGCTCTACGACTACGCCTTTGGGCAAAGAGTCAATGTAAAGTGTGTCAATCACTTCGTAGTTGAAGTCCTCGTCCTTGAGCATTGCTATTGCTTCGTCGGCATCCATACCGACTACGGTAGGGACTGTTACCGATTCGCCGTGTCGGGTACACGACTTCAGGCTGACCATAAGAATAACCACAGCAATAACAAATAACAAAATGATTCCCAGTATATTGAACCAAAAAGCCTTGCTAAATATAAAATTAAAAAATTTCTTCATCTTAACCAAAAAATTGAGCCGTAAAGGTAATACTTTTATTTGGAACTATCGCAATTCATATTAATCCGAAATTTTAGTTATTCTTATAACGTAGAAAATGCGATTTCATTATTCAGAAATAAATTATTTTTGCACAAAATTCCAGACAGATGGCAAAACACCTAATGTTGATATGTGGCCCCTGCAGTGCGGAAAGCGAGGAACAGGTGCTTGAAACGGCAAGGCTACTGAAGGAATATGTCTCGCCAGACTATTTCCGTGCAGGAATATGGAAGCCTCGCACTCGTCCCGACTCGTTTGAGGGCATAGGGGAGAGGGGACTTGCTTGGATGCAATGTGTTCAGGCAGAGACAGGTATTCCTGTGATTACCGAGGTGGCTAATGCCAGTCATATCGAGATAATTGCTAAATATGGTTTCAAGGCGTTCTGGATAGGTGCGCGCACGGTTGCAAATCCATTTTCGGTACAGGAGATTGCTGAAGCGGCCAAAGGCGGTGATTTCAAAGTTTTTATTAAAAATCCAACTAACCCAGATATTGACTTATGGTGTGGAGCAATAGAACGTTTTAAGAAAATTGGTTTCGACGATATTATAGCTGTGTGCCGTGGCTTTTATCCCTTTGCTGAGACAAAATTGCGCAATTTGCCTTGCTGGGAGATTCCTATTGAACTTGCACGGCGGATGCCAGACATAAAAATAATCTGCGATCCTAGCCATATAGCAGGCGACAAGGAATACATTGGCGAAATAGCGCAGCAGGCAATAGACCTCAATATGGCAGGCCTGATGATTGAGTCTCATTGTTGTCCTGGTAATGCGTTGAGCGATAGTCGTCAACAACTTACACCATTAGAAGTCAAGCAACTGCTAGATAGTTTGAAAATTAAATGTTCATCGGTTAGCGACCGTGACTATGAAGTCGAAATGGAGATGTTTCGAAATAAAATAGATGTGCTTGATTATCAACTGCTGGACATTCTTAAACAGCGTTTTGCCATAACGAACGAGATTGGTAAAATAAAGAAGTCTCACAACGTGGCGGTGCTACAGATTGACCGGTGGAAAAAGGTCCTGGAGTCGCGATGCGAATATGCAGGGCGGTTGGGTCTATCGCAAGAACTTGTAGCTGCTTTGTTTTCAGAAATCCATAAGGAATCGATTCGAGAACAAGGGGAAAAGCGATGATATATTTATATAGGTGTTTCATTTGTCGATTTAAAAACTTATATTTGCAATCAAAATATTCACTGTTATGTCGAAGGAAAAAGTATTTGAATTCAACCCTAACAAACTATACTATTCGATAAGCGAAGTGGCTTCGTATCTTGATATTGCCGAATCGAACATTCGTTTCTGGGAAAAGGAGTTCGAGGCATTCATAAAACCGCAGCGCACTGCCAAGGGAAACCGTCAGTTCACGATGAAGGACATCGAAGTGCTGAAGCAGATAAAATATCTGGTGAAGGACTGCGGAATGACTCTCGACGGAGCCTATAAACGCCTCTCGAAGAACCGCTCTGACGTGGAAACCAATATGGAAATTGTTGCACGCCTCGAAGGCATCAAGGAAATGCTTGTGGGAATAAAGAATGAGATGTAGATAAGGCTGGCAGGCCAAAATCTCCCCCGAGCTTTAAGGTCGTTAACGACTTTAAAGACCTTAAAGCTTTCGGGGGAAAAAAGATTTTAGCCTGCGAGCCTTCCAGCCCATAAAAATATGAAAGTAAAAGAATTAGTATCCGAACTCGAGCGTTTTGCTCCGTCTAGTCTGCAGGAAAGTTACGACAATGCGGGGCTGAATGTCGGTTTCCCCGATGCGGAGATTGCTGGCGTGCTTATTTGCGTGGACGTTGTGCCGGAGGTTGTCGATGAGGCGATTGCCAAGGGCTGCAACATGATTGTGTCGCACCACCCGCTGATTTTCCCGAATATCAAGCGCATTACGGGCAGCAACAATGTGGAAAAGTCGATAATCAAGGCTTTGCAAAACAATATTTCAATTTATTGCGGTCATACCAACTTCGACAAGGCGCAGAATGGAGTGAGTATGAAGATGTGCGAAAAACTTGGACTGAAAAATTGCTCCGTTATTGACGCTGAAAAGCATTTGCTTCGCAAGATTTCTGTTTTTGTGCCAGAATCCCATGCTGAAGAGGTGCGCAATGCAATGTTCTCGGCTGGAGCAGGAACTATCGGCGACTACGACGAGTGCAGTTTCAACGTGAACGGCACTGGCACTTTCCGCGCTGGCGAAAATTGCAATCCGTTTGTGGGTGAAATCGGCGAACAGCATCACGAAGCCGAGGTGAAGATAGAGGTAGTTTGTCCGTCGTACTTGCAAGCGAAAGTTGTTTCGGCAATGCTCAAGGTTCACCCTTACGAAGAACCAGCATTTGATATATACCAGATTGAAAACCAATGGAATCAAGTCGGGTTGGGCGCTATTGGTGAGTTAGCGGAGGAAATTACCGAGGACGAATTGCTAGAGACCGTTAAGCGTACTTTCAATGTCGGCAACATCCGCCATAGTGCAAAGACAGGAAAAAAAGTCCGTCGTGTGGCCGTGTGCGGAGGCAGCGGAGCATCGTACATTCGCACAGCAATAGCCATGAAAGCCGACGCTTACATCACTGCCGACATCAAGTATCACGACTGGTTCCTTGCCGAAGGAAAGATACTTTTGCTCGACATCGGGCACTACGAGAGCGAACAATTCACAAAAGAAATTTTTTATGACGTTATTGTGAAAAAAAACATTAACTTTGCAACCTATTTTTCAGACATAAATACGAATCCGATAAACAATTATTGAGATGACAGAAAACGAAAAGAAAAACGAACTTACCGTAACCGAAAAACTGAAGAACTTATACAAGCTTCAACTTGTTGATTCTAAACTTGATGAGATAAAGACCCTCCGTGGTGAACTTCCTTTGGAAGTACGCGACCTTGAAGACGAAATTGCAGGTCTCGAAACTCGTATAAGCAACTACAAGCAGGAAATCAAAGATTTCAACGCACAGATTTCCGTTTCGGAACGCAAGAAGATGGAAGCCGAGGCTCAACTCAAGAAATATCAGGAACAGCAGAACAATGTAAGGAACAACAGGGAATTCGATGCCTTGACAAAGGAAATTGAAAACCAAGACCTTGATATTCAGTTGGCAGAAAAGAGCATAAGAGTTAGCAAGGAAGAGATTGAAAATAGGAACAGAATGATTACCGATGCCAAGGAACGCCTTTCGGAACGTCGCAAAGACCTTGATATGAAGAAGGTTGAACTTGACGGTATCATTTCGGAAACAAAAGCAGAAGAGGAAAAACTGAATGCAGAGCGCGAAGAAATTTCACAGTTCATCGAGCCACGTCTGTTGTTTGCTTACACTCGTATCCGCAACAATGCTCGCAACAAATTGGCAGTCGTTACCATCGAGCGTGATGCTTGCGGAGGTTGCTACAACAAGATTCCTCCTCAGAGGCAGTTGGATATCAAGTCGAGCAAGAAAATCATACCTTGCGAATACTGCGGTAGAATCCTCGTTGACCCCGAAATACTTGAAAAGTAGAAATCATTTCATACTGAACCTATCTTCGGATAGGTTCTTTTTTTGTTTATGGCGAAGACAATAAGATTAAAAATTAATAAATTAAATTTGAGAGAGTTATGAATAGAGTTTTATCATTAGTTTTTGTTTTGTGCCTGATGCTTTGTTTTGGAATGGCATCTGCACAGACGACCTACACAAAAGTTACAAGTGCTAGTCAGCTTGTTGATGGTGGGAAATACCTGATTGTATATGAAGATGGTAATGTCGCATTTGACGGTAGCCTAACTTCGTTGGATGCTGTTGGCAATACCAAGCCAGTTACAATATCGGACGGCACTATTTCTGTGACAGACAATGACTTTTATTTTACTTTAGGTGTAATAGATGGTGGTTATTCGGTTAAGTCGGCAAGCAATTATTATATTGGTAATACTAGCGATGCCAATACGTTAAAGACTAGTCAGACCGAAGTATATGTTAATACGCTTGAAGTTACAGCAAGCTCGATAGAAATCATTTCTGCGAACACTCATTTGAGATTTAACTCGGCAAGCGACCAGAATAGGTTTAGATACTTCAAATCAACTTCATACACAAACCAAAAGGCGATTTCATTGTTTGTTGATGCTTCTTCGCTCAGCGATGACCCGATGATTTCAATAACTACTCCATCCAATGGAAGCACGATTTATACGTCATCCGTAACTGCTACAGTACAAGTTCTCAACTTTATCATAGGCACCGACGGCAATATTTCATTTGCAATCGATTCAGAAGATGCAATTGTTGGAACGGAAACTTCTCATACTTTCGAAGGCCTTACCGATGGAGAGCACACAATCACAGCAAGCCTCGTTGCAACCGATGAAACAGTAGTCGCAACCGCAACGACAACATTCACTGTTGACCTTGATGGTCCGACAACAACGCCAATCCACGACATACAATATACGGAAGCGGAGGACGGAGCCTCGCCTTACAACGGACAGACCGTTACCGTAAGCGGAACAGTTACAGCACTGAACAGTGACAAGTTCTACATCCAGGATGAAGAAGCTGCTTGGAGCGGATTGTACATATATAATACCACTTCCTCGTTGACCCCGTCGCTCAGCGACAATGTAACCGTAACAGGCTCCGTAACCGAATACAACGGTCTTACCGAACTTACTCCAACCGAAATAATCAACAACGGTGCAGCGGCCGCAGTCAACGGACTTACACTTTCGAGCATCAGTGAAATAGGTGAAGCATACGAAAGCGTACTTGTAACAGTAACAGGAACCTGTACCAACATTGGCGGAGCAAAGAAGTGGACAATCAGCGACGGAACTTCAATTGTGGTATTCGGACTTACCTACACACCGACAGTCGGAATATCATATACCGTAACCGGTATTGTTGACTGGTTCGGTCAGGATGGCATCTGGGAGTTGAAGCCACGAAGCGAAGCTGACATTGTTGCAGGAGCTGGTGTTCCTTCAATATCAATAACCAGTCCTGCAAATGGAAGCACAGTTTATTCCTCAACAGTAAATGCAACGGTAGAGGTACTCAACTTCACTGTAGGCATCGACGGCAATATTTCATTCTCAATCGATAATGGAACAGCCGTTACAGGAACAGAAACGACACATACATTTGCAGACCTAACTGATGGACAGCACACAATCACAGCAAGCCTCGTTGCAACCGATGAAACAGTAGTCGCAACCGCAACGACAACATTCACAGTTGACCTTGATGGTCCGACAACAACGCCAATCCACGACATCCAATATACTGAAGCAGAGGACGGAGCCTCGCCG
>CAJOEG010000018.1 GCA_905233405.1 uncultured Bacteroidales bacterium
TTGGTTGAGTGCGTCCAAGTCGGCTTCCTTGAGGTTGAAGCAGTAACGTTCCGAGTTGAGGTATTTCTCGTCTTCGGCGAGTATTACGCCAGCCTTGTCGAGTGCGTTGTATGCTACGGAGTTCGATAGAGCCAAAGTCGGCATGTAGAATGCTACGGCGACGCTGTAAATCGAGAACAAAACGCCAAACTGCACTGCATCGGCAGCCATTATGCCGTACAAGCCTGCGCAGAGCATTGCTATGCCCGAAATTGCGTGGCAAAGACCTAGAGTTTTCTGTGCCTGTATCCATCTGTCGGCGATTATACCCATGAGTGCCGGCATAAATATCGAAACAATACCCTGTATAGAGTAGAAGATACCGATTTGTCCGCCCATGTTGTGGTTGAACAGGTATGTTCCCATACAAGTTAGGTAGGCTCCCCAGATTGCGAACTGGAGAAAATTCATCACGATAAGTCTGAATTTGATTCCGCTGTTATTCATTTTTATCCTTTTTGTTGTTTCTTGAATTAATTTCGTCCCTGATGATAGAGGCGTATTCGTAGTCTTCTTCGTCTATGGCGTTTTGCATCAGTTGGTTGAGTGCGTCCAAGTCGGCTTCCTTGAGGTTGAAGCAGTAACGTTCCGAGTTGAGGTATTTCTCGTCTTCGGCGAGTATTACGCCAGCCTTGTCACTTCCGAAGTGGTGAAAATGGGGCAGTTGAAGATTAGTGCGAGCGCAATGGCATCAGAAGTCTTGGCTTCAACAAATTCGTGCTGTTCGCCACGGCTGAAGAATATGCGCGAGTAGAAAATTCCTTCCTCGAACTTGTATATCAGCACTTCTTCGGCTGTTATGTCGAATTTCCGCATCGAAATCGAGAACACTTCGTGGATTAGTGGACGCGGCGTGTCCATGCTTGTGATTTTCTTTGCTATGGATTGCGCTTCGGTGGCGTCGATGACTACGGGAATGCGTTTCTTGCTATGTGCAACCGAAAGTACAACAACGTATGCGCCAGTCATGTTGTTGCTGTCGGCAAGTCCGTTAACCGTTAATTTTATTTGTTCCATAGCGATGGCAAAAGTAATAATAATTTACGAAGTACGATTTGTGGATTTGAAGATTTGTGGATTTGAAGATTTGAGGATTTGATGGCAGACACAGTTTGAATGGCTTTGCCGTTTCTGCCACTTGTGGTACTAAATAAAAAGGAGTCGCTTCGTGAGAACGGTGAAGCCTATATGTAATTAAATTGAACAATTCTAAATCTTGGTTAATCGTTTTGATTATATTAACAAATTTATAACATACCCTTATGGCATAAACTGCTTTCCTTTGATTACATTTGTGGAAACATTTTAAACTTACGATTATGAAAGCATTAAGAACTATACGGATTGTTGCTGTTATCTTCGCTTTTTGCGGATTTACAGCATTGGTTTCCTGCAACAAGGTCAAGAACGAATGTAAGGAATACAGCATTGAGTGGAGCGGGCTGAAAGAATATGTCCAACTGAATATGGATTTGTACAAGTCTGCGACCTACGACGATTTCTGTTGCTTCGACGGATTGTATGACAAGTGCAAGTCAACGGAAGAAAAAATCAAAGAATCATGTAATACTACGGTACAACATATTCATACACAGGAAAACCCAATGAACCCAGACTATCCGATTCGTTATTCAACTTATGACCATTCTGCATATCCTGGCAGTGATTTGGTAAGTGAAATTTGTGAAAACATCAGCAAGGCTCGGAAGTCTGTTGACATCAAAAATATTGACAGAAGAAAGTCGAAGTTTGAGAAATGTAAGAAGGCGATTCTGAAATATGCCGATAAGGTGTTGAATTTGGATGAAATAATGTATAACTAAACCATATCACTTGCATTTTTATCCAACAATATCGGCCACGGTTTCCGCCATTGCAATCCGCGAGCCTGCAAAAAACGCTTCCTCTACTTCTTTGGGCGTATAGTCTTCTGCTTCGTCCTGCGTTTCAAAAACAACTATGCTGTCGTTTTCCTTTGACAATTCGCTTGCAAGGAAGAAAAGGCTGTCGCACATTTTGTCATTACCTGTTATTCGGATGGTTCTGCACATATTCTTTTCTTTTTTGCAAAAATACAGAATCTTTTAATATTTACAATGATGACTTGCGAAAAAAATTAAAAAGTTGTCTCTGTCCCGCTATTTCTCCAATATGCTGAAAATCTTGTCTGTGTTTACATATAGGACATTCATTTTTTTGTCGGGGAAACGCTTCTGGTAGTTTTGTATTTCCTTTATCAGAATCTTGCTCTGCCTGTTCATAAATACCGACCAGAACAAAATTATGTTGTAGTCGGCATTGTTGTAATAATCAAACGAATGGCAATCGTTACTTATTGGTATCAAATATTTTACATCCTTACTAAACAACAGACAAGTATCAACATTCACGGTGAAATTTGGCGGAATCGTGTCTAGTTGTCCGCGTTTGTTCCATTTCAGATTCGGGAAACCGCCGGCTGTGCAATTCAGTTGCAACGACAAAAGCGTGTCCGTTCTGTTGTAAAAACGGATTTGTAGCGGTTGCATAAGGTTGTTGCGCAGCAAAGTGTCATTTTTATGCAATTTTAAAATGTCAAGCAAATAGGTCGTGTCCAAAATGTAGGAATCGCCATCTGGTATTCCGAACTTGCTGGAATAGGCGGTTATTTCCTCCAAATCATAGTCGTTAGGCTGCTTTACTCCCATAATCTTGTACATCAGGGCAGAGCAACTCGAAAACAATAATCCAAGGAACAGGCAGGTGACTATTAGGCTAATCTTCATTTTGTAAAAAAGGTCGGCTTTTTGAGACTTATCAATTGCCTTTTAGTTTGAAAATGCGATAAAGTATGACATATAGTGCAATCAATGAGTTCATGCCCATTATTGCGGGGAAATTAATTAGATGTACAGTTGCGTGTGAAAACGAAAATAACATAAAAAATAAGCAATGCACTAAAGCAGACCAGAAGAATGCCTTGTGCCTAAATGTCATATTTGATTCGGTTTCGTTTTTGTCTTTTGAAAACGCAACCAATATCAGCCCCGCCAAAATGATTGTGTTTGCTGCCAGCAAGTCCAATGTAGGCTGTGAACATGATATGTTGCCATCAATTGCAGACATAACCAGTAAAACGATTCCGACTGCTATAATTGCAAGTCCGACAAATTTTATCCATACTGGCAGGAGTTCAATTTTAATTTGTGACATAATGTTGTGTTTTTATGATTAATAATTCGACAAATATACAATGTTATTTTCAATAATTCAAAAGTTCGGGTGGTAAAGTTTTGCTAGTTTTCAACAAAAAAAAAATCAATATTTTTTGTCAGAATTAGCGGACAAGTCTCGAAAAACTATGCAGAATGCATTGCTGCGTAACGTCTTTTTATTGCTGTAAGTACGCAAATTTCCGCCATTGAAGTGAGCCCTTTGAATGTAGTGCGTTCTTTTAGCGTTTCCAATGGCATTTCGATAAGCAGTTTGGCAATACATTCGTCAGCAAATGAGTTTGAAACGACATCAATCCCTGTAAAATCAAGGATGACTTTTTCCTTTCCGTCAAGCATTGGCATCAATTTTTTCCTCGCAATTTCTCCGAGTTGCCGAGTCCCCAAGTTCTCGCCAAATTGTCTAAAACTAAATGTTACCATAATTTTTCTAATTTTTCATTGTCAATAAATGATTCGTTATATTGTGATATGCAATCTGTTCTGTAGGATACTATTTCGTTTGGATTGAAACTTGTCATCGTCACTCCCGATTTTTTGCCAGAATGAGTCAGTACATTGTCCAAAATCTCATAAAAACAATAACTTAACCCTTGCATAACACTTATTTCGATTTCAAAATGACCGGACAACTTGCTGATTATTCGATGATATACACTATAAATGTTATCAAAATCGAATGCATCGATAGTAATATCTGTTTCGTTATCAAAATATTGGTCTATAAGGGTCTTGACGTCCATTCTACTTGGTATTTGTGACGCAAAAGTAATAAATAAACTTGAATTTTTGATTTTTAATCAATCTTTTCCAAGCATCCTCGGTTTTATCCAAAACATATTTTTCAACTCGTCCAACGACAAGCCAGTCCATCTGTCGCAGTCCTTTCCTTCAAAATATTTGAGGGCGGAAGCATCCATGTGATTGTAACATTCGCTTTCCTTGATTTTCTCAACATTGTCGAAATTGAACGATACATTTTCGTAGGTGCAGTATGTTTGCCTGTGTACAACCCGTTTGCCTACCTTGTAGTGCTGGTCTTCAAGCACACTCGAAAAACGCATAAGCAGACGGTTGCCCACATACGCATACTGGCTGTGGTCGGTTTCGTAGCAGTCGAAAAACTTAACATGTACCTTGCCTCCAATTTGAATAATATTTTGCTTGCGGCGGTACGAATACGAAAGCGGAATGCCACGAACCGTGTCGAACACTATCTGTGCATAGTCGAAATGCCTTTCCTGCGACCTTTTCATTGGTGTAACAACTACGCCTATTGTATCCTTGCCAAAACGCTCTGCAATTTCGTAGTTGTATTTGTCGCAATTCTTTTCAACTAACAAGCGTTTGTACAGATTCAAATCAAGAAGTTTCGCCGCATAGATTATATTCGTTGGGTATGTCGTGTTGCACGAGTACGACTTTTCTCCGATAACCTTGCATTGGAAAATGTCTTCGCTGTAATTGTTGTAAGTTAGCAGCGTGATTTCGTATATGTTGCGTATTGTGTCGTTTTCAATGACTAACTTTTTGAATACAGCTGTTGTGTTGAATGCTGGCAAGTTTCTGCTAATCCGAATTATGGAATCGTACTTGTGTGCTATCTGGCAGTATGAGAACGGATATATGTCAACATTCTGCAAGGTTTCGGCAAATGGTGACAGTTCGCAAACGGCGGTCTTTCCGTCAAGGAAATCTTTGGCGAGAAGCGGTTTTACCGAATAGCCGAGATAGGAGAAAACCAAAGTATCGGATTTTGATAGGTTTTTGCGCAAAAGCTCAAAACGCCCGGTAGAATCGGTAATTGCGCCAATGCTTTTGCCCTTCACCGAGATGTTTGCGTACATCAGCGGCTGCTTGGTTTCGCTATCGACAACAGTGCCGGTAATGTTCTGCGAAAAGGCGCAGAATGCTGAGGGAATGAATGAAATGAATAGAATTAAGTTTCTCATGGTTTCTAAGTTTTTATGGCTGACGCCGTTTCAATGGTTTCGCCGTTTCTTGTTTCACGTTTCTAAGTTTGGCTTACGCCGAGCTAAAGGTTAACTTCGTTGAGGGCTGCGCCGTTCTCGCTACGCTGTTTCTGAGTTTCTATGGCTTCGCCGTTTCTTGAATCGCGCCATGGCGCGATTTTACAGGAGGGGTTAACGCCGTTTGATGATTATATAATTTGATAATTCGATAATTTGATAATTCGATGATTTGGTACTGATTCATTCCTATAGCACTTTCCTATCAATGTAGTTTATGAGTTTTTTCTTGCGGCTTTCGAACTTTGCTTTGCGCTTGTCGATATCCTTTATGTTTTGTGTCTTGACAATGTCTGCTGCGTATTTGTTAACATATCCGATTATTGTATAGCCGTCGGGGTAGGCAACGTCGTAAATTTCAGTTTCGCCATATCCGTCACCGTCGTAATCGTAGTATGTGGGTGAATATGTTCCGCAGCAGGTCTGGATGATGGTACGGCATGAGTCGCTGGTATGTTCGAGAGCCACAAAGCGTTCAATGTCTTCGTATTGGGCTGCTCTGTATGTCTCAATGTTCGTCTGCAAATGGTTGGTAAACGCACTGTATGCTCCAGCGTATTCCGGGCATTCCTCCTGCTTGAAATCGGTATTGCATGATGCAAAAAATATGGCAGTCAACGCTATTATTGGAACTGCGTAATGCCCAAAGTTTCTTAATAGATTTGTTTTCATGGCTAAATCTTTTTTGTTTCGACAAATCTAAAGAAATATGGCATTGGTGTGATTTAATTAAAGACTAATGTAAAGTTAAATTGATGTGAATGTGTTAAAAGGGCTAGCAGGCTAACAGGCTTGCTGTCTGGCGGTCTACTGGTCTTGCGCCCGTTTCTAAGTTTCTATGCCTACGGCGTTTCTGGGTTTAACGTTGTTTGAAGTTGGCTTTTCGCCTTTCAGCCTTTCATTATGGTTCCGATATGTAAATAATCTTACAGTCTTTATTGTCGCGTTCCTCAACCTTTATTCCGTATTGTTCGTAAAGATGTGGGATCAGTTTTTCCATATCAATTTGCCAGTATGATTCTATTTTGTTTGAAATCTTAATGTTTTCACAGCCGTCGTCAAGCACAAAAAAGGTTCTGTATGCGTTTCGTAAATTTTTCACAAAATTGTCCATTGTGTTTTCGTATTCTCCACTTACGACCAACCTAGAAGTGTCGGTTATTTTCAGGTGGTATATTTTTTCTGGAATAACAGTGTCGAGTCTTAACCCGGTTTGCTGCACAAATTCATCGAAAAGTTGCCAGCCATGAATTGGTTTAGTGCTGTCGTTGGCTGTTGCGCAATAGCAATAGTGGTTGTATCTTGAAACCAACGGATAGTACATTATATCTTTTTTGTAACTTCTTGTTAGTTTGTATGCTACAGTAGGTAAGCATCCCGTGCGAACAATGTCTCCTTCGTCCAAATGGTCCATTTGTTCATCGAACATTGATATTTCCGTAAGTTTGGCGGTATGGATTTCGTCGTTTATTTCGAATGTGTAGTCGGTAACAAAGAAATACGACAATACAAATGCTAGCAGATTGTTGGCGAAATGGAGCACAATGCCATAAATGAAACGGAATCGCAATGCCACATAGCAGATAATCAATGCTAATCCAAGTCTGTCGAAAAATGCCAGAACAGCAAACCATCCGCTTTCGTTCTGGTAATGTGCAAGCGAAAACAAAATGCTCGTCACCAAGATGCGAAGGAATTGTATCAGGTCCTTGTGCTTGTCGCCTTTGAAAATGCAAAACAGGAAGAGCAGAACTACAAATGTAACGCAGGTTAGAATTATGCTGTAAATAGTGAAATATGTGAAAGCCGTAATTGCAACCAATGAAAAGTATTTCCAGAACTTGCTTTTCATCGTCCAGCTTCTGTAGCTAAATTCCTCTACGACAGGGGCGAAAAGCAATGTCATTATCAGCATAAGCAATGGCATTTCGTCGATAAGTAGATTCATAAAACTGCTGGAATCTATCAATGTTTGCGTTTCGCCTGCAAAAAGCGGATAAATGCTGGTGCCAATAATGCCTAAAACCAACAAAACAAGACCAGGAACAAGGCAATGGCGATTAAGATTGAACGAAAACTCCTTCATGTTATTGATTACTAAAATTTTGAGCAAAGGTAAGAAATGTGTTTTATATATGCAAATGTGAGAATGGGCTAACGGTCTGACAGGCTCGCAGTCTAACAGTCTAACGGTCTTGCTGTCTGACGGTCTTGCTGTTTTGCAGTCCGCTCGACAGGTCCTCCGTTAGACAGGTCTTCTGCCCGACAGGTCTTCCGTTAGACAGGTCTTCCGTTGGACAGATCCTCCGTTAGACAGGTCTTCCGTTTACATCCATACCCCAATTTTTATTTTGTAGAAACCGTCTTCGAGTTCTGGTGGGTAAAGGACATAATGTGTTTCGAAGGAATCTTCATCGTATTTTGTGTCGATGTAAAGTTCTCCGTTGTTTTTGTTTACGTAGTAGGTTTTGCCGTCGTATTTAAAAGGTTTATGATTTGCAGTCCTGTTGTAGAAACTATCGGCATCGTCCTTGTTGGCGAAGTACAGGTATGGATTGGTAGATGTGTCAAGGTTGAGTTCGTAATAGCAGGAATGTTTACTGGTG
The DNA here is from genome assembly GCA_905233405.1 of uncultured Bacteroidales bacterium. Taxonomy (GTDB): domain Bacteria; phylum Bacteroidota; class Bacteroidia; order Bacteroidales; family ML635J-15; genus Bact-19. The sequence continues at coordinate 7,888 of CAJOEG010000018.1, forward strand.
CTTATCAGGTTGTAGCCGAAATCTTTCTTGTCGCCCTTTTCGATTTCTCTGCCATAGACGATTCTCTCTTCGCCAACATCACCATCTGTACTTTCTATTTCTTCTTTGTAAATGAATGTCAGGCCGCCATTTTGTACAATTTTTGCTGCGCCATAATGCTCCAGTAGGTCGAGCAGGTCTTCGATGCTGAATTTTTTGCAGAATTGTTCGGCTTCTTCGTCTCGTTTCTGCTGTTCTGCGGTTTCGCGTTCCTCGTTCAGCTTTGCCTCGGCTTCGGCTTTCTGTATCGAATCTTGTCGAGCCATTTCAAGCGAATCCACAGCGGTTTCGTCTTTTTGTTCACCATTGTTTGCCTGGTTGCAACTTATTGCCAGCAACATACATAAGGCAATTATCCATGAATTTTTTCTCATTGTTTTTAGTGTTTAGTTAATATGGCACAAAGATAAAAGGAATTTACGATATACGAAGTACGATTTACGATTGGTGGCAATGGAGATTTGCAGATTTTAAATATTTGTGTGCGGAAATTCGGATTATTTGTGTATCTTTGCAAGCAAAACGATATTGGAAAGAGATATGGAAATGAACAATAATACAATAGTTCCTGAAAAAAAGGCTTGCAGAACGCAAGTGCAGGAAAATATTGCCAAAACACCAGAAAGCGAACTGATGTCGGTGGAAGAATACTTTGGACTGTTGAGACAAAGGGTTAACGAGCGTTATGACAGTTTACAAGGTTAGAATGCACCATTCCGCCTTGCGCGACCTGGACGAACTGGAACTTTTCTTGCTTTCTGTGATGTCGCGTTCGGGGGCAAACAAGTACATTGATATAATGATGGCAGAAGTGGAATCGCTGTCCATTTTTGCTTGTTTATACCGTCCGAGCCAGATGCTTGATATTCGTAGTTATCATCCGCAAGCCCGACGAATGGTTTCCCACAACAGACGGTGGGTTTATATTTTCCATATCGAAGGTGATACTGTAATCGTTGACCGAATCAGACCTGCCAAAACGATAGTACAATAAAAAAAAGACGGCATTCTATCGTCCCAGCCGAGCAGTCAGGCTGTCAGACTGTGAGCCTGTTTGCCTTTTAGCCCAATTTAATCTTATTCTATTCAAAATCACCACAGTTGCCCATCTTGGACAAATCAATATCAGTGCAATCTATAAGTTTTTGATTCTCTAATTCCTGTGCTTCCCAAGTTGATGGTATAGTTCCGTCAATTTGTCCCAAAACCGACAATGCACGCTTGTTCAGAACCTTTTCCAACATCTGTACTGCTTCGTGGAACTGCCCGTTGTTGTAAAACGCATTGGCTTCCTTTCCAGCAAAATCGCCAATCTCCTGCTTGACAGTTGATGCGGTACGCTCAAAAACACCATTCTGGACATAGTCAACGCAAAGCATTTTGAGATATTTATAGTATGCCGCTTTGTAATCCTTATTATTAAGCAGATTCATAAAGAAGGAGCATTTTTCTATGTTGCAGGAAAAAGGAATATCAATTGGAAAATTAACAACTTTTACCCCTTCCTGAAAATTGAGTTCCCTTTCTGCGTTACGGACACTATCAAGTTGTTCGGCACTAAGTGATGCCAAATATCTTTCTCTTTCAGCAATGTAAGTGGCAAAATCTTCAAATTCCTCGTCGCCTTCCTCTTCTCCGCCATCGTCCTGGTAACCTCCCCAAGCAAGATTGTAATCCCACGGAATAAGGTTTATTCTGCCATCGGATTCCCGCAGGAAGTAGTTGTGTTCGTTTCCACCCGTCAGTCCGTCAAAGTTAACGACCATAGTCTGCAATGCCATATATTTCAACACATTATCCACATCAATATACTTTTCAATGTCAATTCCGGTCGCAACACTTTTTAATGCTTTTATCACATTTCGCAATGATTCCTCACCACCATTTATCTTGGCTTCGTCTCCTATGCCGGCATAATCGGCAATGTTGTCGCCTGTGTATGTTAAATTGTGATACGGTTTGTACAGGTTTGTCGGGGCAAAAGGATAATTTCTCTTGCAAAAGTTCTTGTCGACAGGCTCTACAACCAGATAACATCCGAAATACTTGCCGTTGAGCGTTATGGAAGCATAGTTGCACAAAGGTGTCGGCAGTCCTAGGTATCTGCTCATATCGTATGCTATGACATCTTTCATCTGCGTGGCATCGCCAATGTTGTTGTTGAGCATCAGTTTTGATAAGCCGTGATATTTCTGCCCCTTTACATATTTGTTCAGCTTGACAACGAAACTATACCTGTCCGATTTCATTGCAAAAACATCCTCCAGGCTGCTTGCTCCTTTTGCACGGATTCCAACATTATCGAACCGCTCCGCATTTATTGTGACAGAACAACGGCAGTATTCCTTCTTTTCCGGATTTTGTAACAAATTTTGCCACACATCTTCAGGAATATCTATTTAACTTCCCAATCTGAAAAAGAGCCTCTTCATAACTTTGCCATTGTGGGGCAGGTGCATCCTTTCCCATCTGGCTCTGTGCAAATGCCGAAAAGCCAAGAATGGCAAAAATGATTATGGCTGCTATCTTTTTCATTAGGCAATGTTTTTTTGGTAAAACGCAAATGTAGGGAAAATATTTTCATATTGGCATTGGTTTTGTATAACGATAAAATATTATTTTTGCGACACATTAATTTAAATTTAAATAAGTATAATTATGAAGAATGTTTTTTCACTAGCACTATGTATGGCATTGGCATTTGTTGCTTTTAATGCGTTTGGTCAAAAGCCAAATAAACCTGTTACAGGGACATCTACAACTGTAGCACAGCAAAGTTCAAATTCTCTTAATATCAAGCCAGAGAATAAGAAACCAGCATGTTGGATGATTACGGGCAAGAATGGCGATATTGAATATCGTTGGGATACAGAAGCCAATGTTAGGCAGTGGATTAATGAAATGCGTACTCAGCACAACGAAATATATGAGTACACTGCAAGTACAGCAAAGGATATTAATGCTTGCGACGCCAAGAACGAGAAGCAGAATCCAAAGAAATGCTGGAAAATTACAGCAACTAAAAACGGGCAGGGGTTAGAGCAGTATCTATGGTCAACCGAAACTGTTGCACGACGCAAGGTCGCATCTCTGCAAGACAATGGCTATCAGCGGGCAAAATATGAAGAAACTTCTGCCAGTGACGAAAATTCGTGCGGAGCAGTTGAGACAGAACCTTCGTGCTGGGAAATTACCATTGGCAACGCCGTTTCGTTTTACTGGGGATTCGAGGCAGATGTGCAGGCTATTGTAAACGAAGCAAGAAATTCGGGACAGTCGGCAACTTACAAAAAGACAAATCAGTCTAAGGATTCGTGCATAAAATAAGGGATATACGGTTATAATATATTAGATAAAAAGTGGCTGAGGCCACTTTTTTTTGTCAATTTCAAATCAGCTTGTTTATTTGTTCAACGTCTCGCATCCGTACAGAAAGATAGAAATGGTTTATGGGCATTGAAAATTGACTTTTTGTAACATCTGTTTGCTTGCCGAGCCAAGGTTTAAATGGCTTGTAAATATGTTGCATACAAATAATCTATAATTGTTTTTGTTTTATTGTTTGTTGGCAATCAGTGTGTTATAAAAAATATTAACAAAACTTAAAAATAATTAACAAACATTCGTATTTTTTTATTTATTTTGCGATTCTATATTGCGTAAAATGTTATAAATGTTGAACTTAAAAAAAATATGAAAAAAAATTGAAAAATTTTTAAAATCCCAGGCAACGAAATCGACTTTTCAGTTGTCATAGGGGTAGAAGGAAAAATTATTAATTAGTAAAAAATAAGGAATATGACTATGAATAAGAAGTTTGTTATTTTGCTGATTGCCTTGATGTTATCGGGCATAGGCTATGCACAGACAGTGCAGATCGACCCACGACTGGAGAAAGCTTTCAGTAGCGAACAACTCCAGCGCATGCAGAAGGAGATCCCTATCGTAATCGAACTTCTCAACTACGAGCTCGACTACTCGTGGTACATCGCCGAACCGGAGATGATGCAGAAGGCTGACGATTTCGACTACCTCTACTACAGGGATCCCGAGACAGGAGACCGCGCCGGAATGGTGCAGAGCATCGAACCGGGAAAGGTAAACATCGCCGAGTTCTACTACGAGCGCCCGTACGACAACAGGGTGTTCTACAAGGTAGGCAAGACGGACACCATAATCGGGTTCTATTCCAACAAGGAAATGTCAGAAATGTTTAACGGAATGAAAGGATACAGCCATGAATAGGACAATATCAATACTAATGATTATCGCCGCCATGCTTTGTGGCATTAGTACTGCATTTGCAGAAAACATAGCGATATACAATACAGGTGACGTTCCGCTTGAAATCGACTGCGACCTGGCAGCATCCCAGAGCGCAACAAGCATATTCCTGTATGACGACGGCTTAACAAGCAACTACAATACAAGCCGGAATTATACCATGACTTTGAACTCCCAGAACGGAGGTTACATAGCCCTCTTCTTCGAGGAATTTAACCTCGCTGCTGGAACGCTGATGTCAATCAGGAACGAGGTAACACAGGAAATGCTAGTGTCGAATGCTACAGGAACGTCTCTTAGAAACCAGACCTTCATGTCAACAAACGGAAGTATAACCGTTATATGGAACTCGGGTGCGACAACAGGAGCCGGCTTCAAGGCCCGTGTATATTGCGGTCACGCATGCCAGAGATTCGAGACAAATATAGATGTCAACGGTGTTTCTCCGACGACAGTCGGGACAGACACATACTACGACATCTGTTCGGGCAGGCAGGTGCAGTTCCACGCTACCAACAACTTCCTGCAGAACGGCCAGCACGATTACACTCAGACCGATGCTAACTTGACCTACACCTGGTATATAATCAGCTCCACTCCCGATACGGTTACACTTACAGGACAGAATCCATCCTATACATTTGCAAATGGCGGCGGTTTCTATGTATTGTGTAATGCTGAGGACGGAGCGCACTGTTGGAATACAAACTCCAACAAGAAGAAGGTTCGCGTATCGTTGCTTCCTACATTTACCGCTTCATTTACTCCCGACTCAATATGCCCGGGTACAGAGATAACAATGACGGGTGAACCTCATGTGGAGCCGTGGACGGGTATTCAGCCTCCTATAATTGCAGGTGCAACCTTCCTTCCCGATGGTAACAACACTTGTTACAACACCAGCTTGCATTTCGATATTTTCGATGAAGGTCAAACAGTAACTTCTATTAACGATATAGACAGGATATACCTCAACATGGAACACTCCTTCCTTGGAGACCTTAGTATAATGATAGAATGCCCTAACGGACAGAACTGCCTGCTCAAGGCAAAATCCACTACACAGCTTACCGCAAGTTTTATCGGCTGGACAAATACCGGTGGGGTAAATGTTCAAGGTTCTTGCGAAGGAGGTGGAACACAGCTTGGCCTTGCCCACGATATGGGGGCTACTTGTAATAACGAGCCAGGTTATGGATTCCCATATTACTTCTATCCCGATGGCACTGAAGGTTTCGGTCGTACTGGAACAACAGTATCTGTAAACCGTGCCGACTATGAAGAATTCCTGCTTTGCCCGGATGATGTACAGCACACAGGCAATAGTTACACAGGTATTCTTGCTTTCGGCGAAGAACACAGATATGGTTCGTACGAAAATATGTCGTCACTTATCGGTTGTCCTCTCAACGGTACCTGGACAATATATGTATGCGACCTCTGGGCATCTGATAACGGATGGATTTTCGAATGGGGTCTCTATTTCGACGAAGATTTGTATCCAAATTCCGTATGGACATTCAACACAAGCTTTGCCCAGAGCGATTACTCTTGGAGCGGTGTCGGAATGCAGAGCGGAATGAACGGTTCGGAATCTGCTACTGCTGTTGCTCAGAATACGGATGAAAACAACTGGGCTGAAATTCCTTACGTTTTCACAGCTACTGACGATTTCAACTGTGCCTACGATACTACTCTCCTAGTACACGTAAAGCCGGCACATCACGAAGACTGCTGCCGCCCTCCTTTCCCTACAGCCAATGCAAGTGAATTAGAACCATGTGGCTTCACTACGACACTTGTTGCAAATGCGTTGACAGGAACCAATACAGGTGAGTGGACTTACACTGGTCCTGGTACTGCTTCATTTGCAGATGTAAATGCA
>CAJOEG010000019.1 GCA_905233405.1 uncultured Bacteroidales bacterium
GCCTTATAAAAATATGTAGTGTTATCGGAAAGATTTGTTAGATTTGCGACATAACTGCCTGTCCCACTGCCACTCTGTACGCTTTGCGAAAGATTGTCCGCACTTGTGCCGTACATAAACCCTCTTGCTGTTACTGTGGCTCCACCATTGGAGGTTACATTGCCAGAGAGCGTTGCACCAGTAGTTGTTATGTTCGAGGCAGAATTTGTCTGCACTGAAGGAGGATATATTGTCTGCGTCGTAAACGACATCACATCACCGTATGCTGTTCCTATGCTATTGGTGGCGTATGCCTTGTAATAATAGGTGGTGCCAGAGGATAGCCCTGTGAGTGCCTTTGTGTAATTGCCAGTACCGCTGCCACTTTGCACGTTTTGCGAAAGGTTGCTTGCACTTGTACCGTACATAAAACCGCGAACAGTTACTGTTGCCCCACCATTTGAGGTTACATTGCCCTTGAGAGTTGCACCAGTGGCAGTTATATTTGTGGCGGATAGAGTTTCGACTCTCGGCTGGGAATAATGCGTGAAATTAAGCGTAATTGTTTGGCTTATAACTTGCATTTGCTCCACTATGGCACTTGCTACACTTTCACCATCAATGGTTGTATAACCCACATAACGCATATTGTCACCTATCAAGAACTCGTTGGTAGATGTCAGTTTCGCTTCAATTCCACCCGAAACGCCAGCGTACTTTATGCTACATCCGCATCCGCTGCCGATATTCACCATCCTTATGGAATACTGGCGGCTGCCAACTGTTGCATTGAGCAGATAGGTCTGCGGATTTGCCGCCGAAATGTCAAAGGCATGCATTCCTGCATCGAGCGAACCATTATACTCGGCATACAATTTTCCAGCAACATCAAGCAGTTGTATACGTACATCTTCGCGTTGCGACACAGAGAGTTCCACGCGGGTTTCGCAGTCGAAAGGATTCGGGATGTTCTGCCCAAGTCCCTGCACGGCGGCAATGTTCAAGTTTGCGCCAACCGTACTGCCAAGCACAATGATTGTGTCGGGGTATTCCACCATTTCCGTCCAGTTGCGAGTAACATTAATAACTGCAACCCTGTCCAAACGGCAGTAGTCAGTTCCATTAATTTGTCCTATAAAACGGACTGTTATTTCTTGTGAGAATGCTGGCATTGCAAGCAATAAAAGCAATGCCATCGTTGAAATAAATGTAATAAAATGCTTCATAATTATAAATATAACTACCATTACTAAAGTGCAAAAATACCCTATTGGGGAGAGGCTTATTATATATGATAGTAACCAATCTAGTTACAGTAACCATATTGGTTACACTTTTGCGCGAAAATCATCGGAAAGGTCGCGGAAAAAGTCGTGGTCTAAAGCCTTAGAAATACGTTGCAGTAAACCAATGTCGATGTTGTCTTTGCGGAAAATTCTATGTATATGCGGACGGGCGCAACAGATATCCTTCGCCAGTTGTGTTGCTGTCACTCCTTTCTGTTTCATTACTTCCTTTATGTGCTGCCCGATATGCATAAAAAAGCGTGGAATTTATTACCTGCAGAGCCTTAGGTTTCCACGCCTATCCATCAACAAGTTATTCCACGCCTATACAGGCGTTTCGTAACGGCTCTTGATGGAATCTCTTTCGAGAAAATGTGGAAATTTAGGCTCAAGAATTCGTTCTGAAATGCTAATAATTAATCACTTATTTTCTGTTTTTACTATCTTTCTATGTCAATAATTTTAATGTTAATAGTTGCAAAGATACACCTTTTCCAAAGAAATGCAATCAACCTTTTTGCATATATACAAAAAACAAGGCGGAACCCATTTGAATTTCCGCCTCATTGCTATGAATCTGTTTTTCCTTTGCCTAAATCAAATCATTTGCTCGATGTTCCACACAAATGCCTTTACACCGACTTCACGGTTGCGGTTGTCAAGTTTCTTGACTGTTTCAAGCAATTCGGGGACTTTTTCGTCAGGGACAACCGTCATTATGGCGGAGTTCATTTCTGGCCAGGTATGTGTTCCTCGGCGCGGTTCACCTTTCTTCGTGCCTCGTCCCTGCACATTCTCCCAATAGGTAAATCCTCTAATGTTCAACGCATCAAGAATATATTCTACACGTTCTGTATTTGCTTGGTTATATACTATGAATACTGATTTCATGACTAATATGTTCTAAGTTTCTATGTTTCACGTTTCTAAGTTTCTAAGGCTACGCCGTTTCTAGGTTTCACGTTTCTAAGATTAAATGGCTTCGCCGTTTCTAAGTTTCAAGGTTTATGAATTTTTAGGTTCTTCATTCGGGTTAACTGGATTTTCACTGTTTTCCTCCTCCTTGTCAAGGTATTCGTAGTCGGCATTGTTGATGTCCATGAATACGAATGTCTTGCGGAGCTTAGCCTGGTCGTCGCGTTCGCCCTTGCGCGAGAAGATTGCGTAAAGCACCGGAACGACAATCAAGGTTACGAAGGTCGATACGGTAAGACCGCCGATTACTACAACACCCATGCCGTGCCACAATTCGGAGCCTTCGCTGGTACTCATTGCCATTGGCACCATACCGAGGATTGTGGTGAACGCCGTCATAAGCACTGGACGCAGACGCGACTGTCCCGAAAGTGCAATTGCTTCCTTAAGTTCGTAGCCACGGTCGCGCATAAGGTTGATGTAATCGACAAGCACGATACCGTTCTTGACAACGATACCAATAAGAAGTATCAAGCCCAATGCGCCCATCATATCGAGAGTTGTGCCCGTAATAAGCAATGCGAGGATAGTACCGGTAATTGCGAACGGGATTGACATCATTATGATGAACGGCTTGGAGAATGATTCGAACTGCGATGCCATAACAATGTAAACCAACATCATGATGAGCAGTGCCAGGGTAACCATATCCTTGAAGGTATCCTGCTGGGTTTCGTACGAACCGCCAAGTCGTGTTGAGATGCCGAGCGGAATATTTGTCTGGTCGATAACTCCCTGAACATCCTTTGCGAGGTCGCCCAACGAAGCATTGTAAGGAGTTACGCTTACGGTAAGGTAACGCTGGCGGTTCTTGCGCTCGATGTTTGGAGGACACCAGTATTCGCTTATTTCGGCAAGTTCGCTTAACTTTATCTTTTCGCCTCTAGGGCTCATGATTGTAAGTTCTTCGATGTCGGTGAGACTATTGCGGAATTCCTCCTTTAGCCTTACTACAATGTCGTATTCCTCGCCGTCTTCCTTTAGGAATCCGGCAGTCATTCCGTTTACACGGTAGCGTACATACATTGCAGCCTGTGAGGTGCTAAGTCCGTGGCGTGCAAGCTTTTCCTTGTCGAAAACTATCTGAAGTTCAGCACGGTCTTCCTCACGGCTGATGGTCACGTCGCGTGCCGACGGCAATTCCTTGAACTTGTGTTTCAACTCGTTGGCAAGGATATTGGTTTCGTCGAAGTCGTATCCGTAGATTTCAACCGAAACATTGTTGTTGCCCATACCGCCACCGCCGCCGCTGCTTGTCGAAACCGAATAGTTGATGATTTCGGGGTAACTCTTCAGTTCTTCACGGATAATTTCGGCCATTTCGAAGATTGTACGCTTACGCTCGTACTTCTTCGATGTTCTGACGGTCATGTTTATCTTGTTGTTGGTTGTTCCCGAGAACAATGCCGAAATACTTGATTCGTCGTTCGAACCTGCCGAGGTAGAGATAACCTTTGTTTCGGGGATAAGTTCGTGAATGCGGCACTCTATTCTACGGGCAGTCTTCAGGGTTTCCTCGATTCTGGTACCACGCTGGAGTTCTATCTTGATTGACATGCTGCCATTATCCTGCTGCTGCATGAAGTCGGTTCCGATTGTGCCGTTGGTAAACGGAATCAGCGAAACTACGAATATTGCAAGAGCAATGAGCATAGTGATAAGTTTATGGTTGAGGCATACGCGGAGCAGTTTCGAATACCAGAGGTCAATCTTGTCGAACAATTTACCAATAGTATTCTTGTGAGAGAAAATTTTCTTCTTCTGCTTTGCAAGGTATTCCTTTTCTTCCTCCTTGTTGACGAAGAACTTGTTGGCCTTCAACATCTTTGAACAAAGCATCGGGATAAGCGTGATAGCTGTTGCCGTTGAGGTGCAGACTACTATTGTAACAATCCATCCGAGTTCCTTGAACATGATACCAGCCATACCGGTAAGCATTGTCAACGGGACGAACACGGCAACGATAACAAGGGTGGTTGCGATAACCGAAACCCATACCTCGTTGGTCGCGTAAATTGCTGCCTCGCGCGGGCTGGAGCCTCGTTCGATGTGCTTGGTAATGTTTTCAAGTACAACGATAGCATCGTCCACCACCATACCGATTGCAATGGTAAGCGACGCAAGCGAAACAATGTTGAGCGAGCTGTCGGCCATGAGCAGATAGATGAATGAAACGATAAGCGAAATAGGAATTGTCAAGCTGATAATCAATGTAGAACGCCAGTTGCCGAGGAATACTAGCACAACCAGTACCACGAACAGCAATGCGTAGAATATTGAGTCGGCAAGACCGAAGATTGCATTCTTGATTTCGATTGAACCATCGCGGATTACAGTACATTTGATGTCGGGAGGAAGGATTTTCATAATCTTTTCCATTTCCTCGTTCACCTTTTTACATATTTCCACGGTGTTTGCTCCTGTCTGCTTACTTATCTGCAAACGAACGCCTTCCTTTCCGAGAACTTCCTGACCGTCTTCGAGGATGCTTATTCTTTCGTCGAGCGACAGGTCCTTGATGGTATCGCGCACTGTTGCAAGGTCGCGGACGAAAACCTGCTTGCCGTCGGGGGTGGTTGTTACAACTATGTTGTTGATTTCGGAACTTTCAATGTATTCACTTTCAACGCGGAGCTGGTACTGTTCCTTTCCCATCTTCACGGTTCCCGATGCAAGGTTGAGGTTGTTGCCTGCAATTGCATTTCCGACTACTTCAACCGAAAGGTTGTAGGCGTCGAGCTGGTTGGGGTCGAGGTCAACATACACATAACGGTCGGGGGCTCCCGAAAGCGAAATGTTTCCGATGCCATCGATGCGGTTCAGCGTATTTACTACATTGTCCTCCAATATTTTGTCCAAGCCGGCATAACTTTCCTCAGCGGTGAATCCGAGCTGCATGATTGGCATTGCGCTCGAGTTCAACTTGATAATCATTGGTCGGCTTACACCGTCGGGCAGATTGTCGTAAACCAAATCGACATAGGAGCGGATGTCGTTCATCACATCATCGATGTTGACTCCCCACTCAAATTCGAGCGTTACAATGGAAAGGTTATCCTTCGAGGTAGAAAACAAGTTTTTAAGTCCATCGACGGAGTTAAGTGCATTTTCGAGAATCTTGCTTATGTTGGTTTCGATTTCGCTGGCGTTTGCACCCGGATATGTTGTCATAATGGTAACATACGGCGGGTCGATTTCGGGGAACTGGTCGATTGGCAGTCGCGACAGCGAGAACAAACCCATCACAATTACGGCGACAAAGATAAGTCCCGTAGTGATAGGTTTTTGTATTGCGGTTTTGTAGATACTCATCGTCTTGTCCTTTCTGCTTTATTTGGAAATGTTAAGTTTTACGCCATCGACGAGTTTTGCCTGACCGACAACAACAAGTTCGTCGCCTTCCTTAATGTCGTTCGATATGATTTCAATCTTGTCGTCGAAACGCTTGCCCATTTCAACAACAATGCGCTTTGCATAGCCGTCGTTGTTGATGAACACATACCTTTCGTTTGCACCTTGCAGTTTCAGTACCGACTGATATGGAACGATTATTGCTTCGATGTTGTTGAGGTCGATGTTTACGCTCATGTACATACCTGGGCGAAGTTCTTCCTTTGCGTTCGGAATTCTAACCTTTGCCTGGAAAGTATGGGTATTGGGGTCGATGGTGGGGTATATGATTTCGATTGTTCCTTCGAAAGTGCGTCCCTTGTAGATGTCGGAACTGAGCTGAACTTTTGTTCCGGTCTTTATCATCGGGAAGTAGGCTTCGGGAATGTTTACTATTGCCTTCAGCATGTTAATCTGTATCAATGTAAGTATTGGCATTCCGCTGTATAGTTCGCCCGACTCGAAGTTCTTTGCCGAAATTACACCCGAAAAGTCAGCCTTGACGTATGTGTTTTTCTCGAGGAACTCAAGGTTTTCCTTTGTAAGGTCGTACTGCACCTTGGTCTGGTCGTAGGTCTGCTGCGATACGCTTCCGCTCTTTAGCAAAGCTTCTACACGACCAAGTTCCTTTTCGAGGTTGGCAAACTGCAAACGCGTGGTTTTCAACTGAGTTTCGTCCATCTGCACAAGTGTCTGACCTTTGCTGACACGCGATGCCACATCAACATTTATCTTCTTTATGATACCTGTTACCGACGGCGAAATGTTCATAGTCTCGTATGGTTGCAACACTGCCGAGATGCTTATGCTCTTGGAGATAGTCTCCTTTGCAAGTGTCTGTACCGAAACCAATTCCGTCTTTTCTTCCTGAACATTGGCAACATTTGTATCTTCTTTCTTCTCTTTGCATCCAGTTGCCGTCAGCATCATTGCTGAAATTAAGGCAACACCTATCAAATTCTTTATATTCATTGTTTTGACTTATTTTCTATTCAACAGTTGTTCAAATTCTATTTGTGCGTTCACGAGGTTCAGCACGGCCGAAATGTAGTTGCTCTGTGCCGATATTATGTCGCTGCTAGCGGTTGTGAGTTCGAGGCTCGATGCCATTCCGTGTTCAAACTTGTTGGACACATTGGTAAATACGCGCTCGGTGACTTCGAGGTTAAGTTTCTGGGCCTCGTATGTTTCGTAATTTGATGTCACATTGTAGCGCAACTGGCGTTCCTGAACCAGCAGGGCATCGCGGGTTGTTTCGATTGTGTTCTGGAACTTCTCGTATTCGATTTTTGCCTGCTTCACATCCGACCAGGTCTTTCCGCTGCTCCATATCGGGATATTAAGCGTAAGTCCGATGAGGTTAGGCGGTTGCATATTGAAGCCTTCCTTCTCTCCGAAGTAAGTACGTCCTGAATATTGGTAATATGCGCTTAGAGTAGGAACGTATCCCATTATTTTAAGGTCTATCTGCTTTTTGAGTAGTTTTGAGTTTTGTTCGAGCAACTGGTAGTTGTAGTTGTTTTCCACATTGAATGTTTCGTTTTGTAGCGCTAGAATCGACTCCGGCTTCAGAATGTCGTCAACCGTTTGGGTGAGGGTAAGTTTTGTATTTACTCCGCAACCGAGCTGAAGGCGCATAGAGTTTTCGAGCATTTCTAGCGACCTGTTTGTCGAACTTATGCTTGTGCGTAGCGACAACACTTGTACCATCAGTTTGTCGGCATCGGTTTGCTCGGCTGCACCCACATCAACTGCATTTTGTGTTGTTTCGTGCAAGCTTTCAAGGTTTTCGAGGCTGCGTTCAAGCAGTTCGGTCGTGTTTTGCATGACGAGAATCGACATATAGACCTTTGCAACTTGATATCTTATATCATCTTCCGACTGCTGGTTTGTGATGTCGGCGAGAGTTTTAGACATTTCGGCCATTTGTATGCCAATGATTTGCTGTCCTGTGAGTGCAACCGAAGCGGTTATGCCGAGAGTTCCAGTTGCTGGCATCGACATCGACATTGGACCGAGATTCATTTCGTATCCGCAATAGTTTGAGTATCCGAGGCTTGCGCTTACCTGTGGAAGCATTGAGGCGATTGCGCCCCATTTTGCAGCTTCGGCCTTGCGTATGTCGAGACTCGAGTTTTTCAGTGTCTTGTTGTGCTCTACGGCGTAGTCCTGAGCCGATTTAAGCGAAATTGATAACGCTCCGTCTTCGTTTTGTGCAAATGAATGTGCAGCCGACAGCAGCATGAGTGCTGCGGTTGTAATTAATGCAATTCTTCTCATTTGTTATCTTTGCTTTTTATGAGTTTTTTTACCTTTTCGTTAATTATTTCCTGACCCTGAGGGGTTGATATTCCGAGCAGAATAGGAATTGTAAGTGTGTGATGGAAAGCTACCGGTGGCTTGCTCTTGACAAATTCCTGCTCGTTTTCGTAGATTTCGACAAGTTTCTGTAGTGTGAAAATCAGAATGTCGGTGTCAACGTCTTTTTTGAAGTAGTTTTCTATTTTGCCACGTTCAATAAGCTTGAATATTGTGGTGTAGGTTTCTTCTCTGATTTTCTTATAGGCGGACGAGTATATTGCTGGGTGGTATTTAATTAGATCCTCCAATGTCTTGGGGTTAGTCTTCGATTTTGCGCTGGCTTGTACCTTCTCCTCGGCAATGCTGAAGATAGCATCGAGCACATTGTCGCTTTCGGCAATGATTTTTTTGATTTTCTCGTCGGCCTTTTTCATCTCGTGCTGCATTACTTGCATCACAAGGTCGTCCTTGTCCTTGAAAATTTCGTAGAGAGTGCGCTTGGAGATTTTCATGTCCATCGATATGTAGTCCATAGTTACAGGCTTGATACCGTTGGCGTTGAACATCTTCGCGACTTCTTCCAATATGGTTTCCTTTTCAATCATAAAAATCCAATTAAAATCGGCGCGAAATTAGAAAACTTTTACATAGTGGAAACGTTTTCTGTGGTTAAAGTTTTGTTAATGGGGGGAAGGGTGGGGACTGATGATGCAGCAAATTGTAGAAGACGCATAAATGAGTGATGTAAAATATTACTGTGACAAATAAAAAAAGTTTTTATTTTGCTATTTTTGAAAAATGCTTTATCTTTGTGGCATTAATAATTTAAAGTTAAGTGTTATGAGGAAATTTTTCTTATTGCTTTTATTTGCCATCTTGTGTGGGCAACATTTAGTGTACGGACAAAGAGGATTTGATTCACTACCAGAATCAAGTATTCACATCAAGTTTGGTGACTTAATCCGATTAGATTCGATTGAAGAAGCTGAATCATACAAGTTCTTGTTTTCTTTATATGGGCATGTTGATACAATCCAGACAGCGAGGCCCTATGTTGCCGTATCGGAATATGAAGGGATTTTGTCAACGTTTGAAACCTATATTGTAGAAGTGCTATATTATATTGGTGAGGAATGGCTGTATTCAAACAAAAGTATGCAAGTCATGCTTGTAACGGATAGCGGTACCGACCATTTGATTCACGATTTGCTCAAGGCTGGAGCTATTCCAATAAATGCAATAAGAGGCAATCGTGAGCTAGAAAATCCTGAAGATCCAGAATGCACAGAAACAGGAGAATGGTCTGAAATTGAAATTCCTATAGTTTACCATGTTATAGTTCCTTCATGGTTTGATGGCGAACCTATTGATTATCTATCGCCAGCAAAAATAAATCAGAGCATGAATATATTGAACAGAGTATTCGCAGGAGAAACAGGAGAATTAGGCGTAGATACAAAAATAAGATTTAAACCTGCCGCAAATTTGGATGTAGATTTTTGTGGGGAAACATATTACGGCATTACATATAACACATATAATGGCGAGAATAATATTAATCTTGACCCATCTGTGACATATCCAGGATCCATTTATTTCCCTTCAACAAATAATAGTGTTATAAATGATTACTATGATACCTTTAGTCCATATAAATATGTAAACATATGGGTGTTTGAAGAGATTGTGTATAGTGGAACAGACGAAGTCTTTGGTATTACCTCAAGTCCTTGTCTAAGTGAAGTAAATATACCTATGATAGGGTTGATAAAAGATGTGGTAGGAGAAAATGAACATCTGAGATCACGCCAGTTAGGGTATTGTGTTGCCCATGAAATGGGACATTATTTTGGATTGTTACATGCATGGATAGAGCGCATTACAATTGGAGAGATTACTTATGATGTGATTGATGGTATTCCAGATACACCAGATGCTCTAGGTCCAGTTACTGGTTGTGATTATTCTCAGCTCAGTAGAATTCCTTATGATAACATTATGAGTTATACTCCTGATGGTTGTAGATACAGATTCACTAAGGATCAGGCAACTCATATGAGAAGAAGCATATGTGAAACTTTTGGTAATTATAGTGAAGTAACAAATATTGCTACTGTAACGCCTCAAGAAGATATTTTGGACATGAGAATAATATCACCAATATCAACTATTTTATGTGGCAACAATTATTATGACATAAAAATAATGATGTCCGACATAAGTCTATTCGAAAGTATTGAAATAGAAGGTAATGATGATTTTGAGCCGTTGATATTCGACAATCAACCTGAACCAATAACAGGAGAAGAAAATACATACGCAATACATATTCAATTAGATCAAAATTTGCCATCAGGCAATTATAATTTTATATTGCATACAGATTGTGCTTCTGTTTCTAAGCAATACAATGTAATTGCTTGTGATAATAATGTTGATATGCAGAATGCACAATGGTATTTCGATAGTTATGTTACACTTGATTTCAGAAGTGGAATAGCAGAACTTGGCGATTATTCTGCAATGGATGCTCATTCGTCAGAATCAGGAATATGTGATGAAGATGGCAATATTCTTTTTTATACTGATGGTGATAAAATTTGGAATAGTAGTCATGAAATTATTGATGAACTGAATCAGAACGTCGAGGATATTGTATATAGAGGAACAATAGCGCTTAAGTTCGACAACAACCACTATGCCGTAGTGACGCTTTGTAATAATGGTCATCTTTATTCACGTCTGCTCGACGGGCAAGGAAACATAATCAGTACTTCAGTATCTGAATATAGTGGAAACCTATTTTTTAGTGGTCTTACTGCTATTCCATGTACAACCGGAGGATTTTGGTTGGTAAGTGTTATAGAAACTAATATGGGCTTCGATATTGTTTCTTTAAAAATTACTCTTGAAGGGACTTCTTTTTCATACGAATTAGGAGATGTATTGCCAACGGCTAATGTAACCGACAACAATAGAAGACCTGTTGCAATAAAGGCTTCACCAGATGGAAAGTACATAGTATGTGCAACGGATGGAGGAATGAAAATCTATTATTTCAATGCAACGCATGGCAATTTTGATAGTATAGGATGTGATGCTGGATATGGAAATAAAGGAGCATCGGTTGCCTTTAGTCCAAGTGGAAGGTTTATGTATTTAACCTTCTTAGAAAGTGGAGTTCGAATTTTTCAATACGATATGGAAAGTGACTTTTCATGCAATTGTAATGGACTCAATTACAATGTAGTATTTAGCAGACCTAATGAAGGAGAATATAGTAATTGTACTCTTTATCTACAAGAAGGACCAGACGGAAGGATATATTTTTCCAAAGACGGTGATGCATTTTCTCTTTCTAGAACTATAGGTGTCATTATGGAACCTGATAATCTTGCATCGACATTTCATGGAGAACAGGATTGTCATGTCGTTGATACACTAATAGACTATCCTATTGGAACAATACTACAGAACCGAGAAAATCTTCCGAATTTGATTGATGCAAAGAATATAGATATATGCGCTCCTGGTTTCTCTATATGTTCGGAAGACTGTAGCATAGAAACTTTGACATTACATAACTTTTCTTTGTCTCCAAGTCTTACATGGACAATCTACGACTTGGATGGCAGATACCTAACATCAAGCAATGAAATACAACCAGACCTATCGACTCTCCTTGCTCCATATAATAATTATTTTGCATTTATTATCGAACAAAAGACAGGACCAGGGTGCAATAAAACAATGAGAGACACAATATCTTTCAACGCACAAATGCACATAGAAGGAGAAAATAGTATATGCTTAGACGGACGTTCATATACTTATAGCGTGTCATTAGAACCTAGCAGCCAGATACGAGAAACAATATGGAACTGTGAGGGGTTTAATGGAGATGTCGCTTTTGAAAACGGCAGAAACTCCGACTTAATGATAACACCTGTTGCTTCTGACCAAAATTTTATTATTACTTGTAATATCCCAGATGGTGCTACTCAATTCGGATGTCCATATACTGCATCACTCGATGTTGTCGCAAATCCGGATTGTAGTTTTGTAGCAAATGTTATAAAACATTGTGATCATGGTTTTGTCGAACTTACAAATATAATAGATGCGAATCTTTCTAATTATAGTGCTAGTATTTTTATTAATGGGGAACCTCAACCGATGTCTCTAAATGGAAATGATAACTTCACATTCAAATATAAAAATATTTATTGTGACATAGAAGATTATTATTTGCTTGAACAAATACATCGACAGTATCTTAATGCAACAATATTGGTAAGCAACAATACAACAAATAATGTAACAGTAATAGAAGTATTAATACCTCGTACATATACAAGTTTTAGCATTGAAGGTGTCGTTTCTCCAGCACTATGTGAAAATGACCAATGTGTTCTATTGGCAACTGTCGGCGGCGGTAGATTGGAGGATGTTTCATCTTGTAATATTGATATAATACCTGCAGGAGAAACATCTGCTGGAGATAGTATGTACTATCTTGTTGTACATGGATCCAATAACTCTTTGTTCGCAAATATTGTTGATGATGAAGGAAATACGTGCCTCCATATTAATAAAGACACGATGCCATACGAACTTCGAGAGCCAACATTTTCCGTTTTACATTCTGATATATGTCATTCGGGGGAAACTGGACAGATAATCATTGAAATGGATCTTCCTATGGCGCAAAATAATCACATAATAACTGCTACATGGGTTTGTGATTATGGAGGACAAACCGATGGAGGACAAACCGATTTCGAGTTGACGAATGGAACATATACGACAGTACTTTCTGGTGTTCATGCAGGAACATACACTCCAACAGTACATTATACAAACAATTGTGTTAGGAGTCGGAATAACCTCTACGGTAAAAGTAATGTCGGCAGAGCATGTACTTGTATAGAATACTATGGCTGTATAATTACCATATCCTAGATCATTAATAGTTGTTGTGTATGTATCCATTTCAAAAGGATATGTCCTTCCATTGCATATAGCAAACGGCACAAATCCATCCTCTATACCAGTGAAGTTCTGAATTTCAATGGTCAGAGATGTTGTTTCTCTCCAGTTGCATACATAAGAAGTACTAGGATAACTGAAGGTTGGCACAGGATCTCCAAGGGGCTGGGAGTCAATCGTAATT
>CAJOEG010000020.1 GCA_905233405.1 uncultured Bacteroidales bacterium
TGATGTTACGGTCTTGTCAAAGTCGAAAAGATTTGTGTGCAGAATTTTGTTAAGTTCGACATTCCCGTAGTCGCATTCAATTATTTCGGCCTTCGGTTGCAGTGCGCGGATGATTTCTTTAAGGCGATTTCGTTCGTTGTCGGTAACTTCCGAAGCCTTGTTAAGCAATACGATATTGCAGAACTCAATCTGTTGGATTACAAGGTTTTCAAGGTCGTCTTCATCAATGTTCTTCTTTGTTAGGTTTTCACCGTTGCCAAAGTCGTCTTTCATACGCAATGCATCGACTACGGTGACAATGCAGTCGAGATAAGGAATGCCATGTCGTGTGTACTTTTCCTCGAGTGTTGGGATGGAGCATATTGTCTGCGCTATTGGCAGAGGCTCGCATATTCCGCTGGCTTCTATTACTATGTAGTCGAACTTGTGCTGGCTTACAATGTCGTTGAGCTGTTCCACAAGGTCCATCTTCAGCGTGCAGCAGATGCAGCCGTTTTGCAATGCCACAAGGCTGTCGTCCTTTTGTCCGACTACGCCCCCTTTTTCAATCAGGTCTGCATCGATGTTCACTTCGCCGATGTCGTTTACGATGACAGCGAACTTAATGCCTTTCTGGTTGGTAAGTATGTTGTTAACCAATGTGGTTTTCCCGCTTCCGAGGTATCCGGTAAGCAATAGTACTGGTATGTTCCTTTTTTGCATGGTCGAAAATTTTTTTTTGCAAAAATAAAACATTTTACGATTTGGTATTGCTTGTCGAAACATTGTTAAGGCTTTTTTTGTGTTGTTTGCAATGCTTGGCTGACGAAGCTATGGCTTTACAAAAAGGATAGATGCAATTGGGCTGTCTGAATTTGCTTCTGTAAAAAAATATTTCCACACTACTAGATTCTTTTTTCCCTTTTTTACTATTTTTGCAGAAAATAAGTCTGATATTAATGATAATTATGTTGATTTTCAAGGTGATACAAAAATAGAATCATTGCTTGTCGCACTTGTCAAAATCTTACAAGTGTAATATTCTGCACAAAATTTGTAAGAAAATGTCAAATAGGAGTATGGCTAACAGGCGTAATTTTGTTAATTAATGTTTAATAAAAGGTAATTTGGAAATGAGAAGAGCAAAGCTGTTGATATTGATGTTGTTGTGCGTTCTGTCTGGAGCGAATGTCGCCAAATGTGACGAGATTGATTCGTTGTTGTCGGTATTTGACAAGAATCCTACCGTCGAGGTGGCAAACAAACTGATGAACTGCTTTGCTGATAAGCAGATAACCGATAGTGGTATTGTTTTTAATAATAGTGGTTCCTGCCGATACTTTGCGCAAGACCGTCAGTTTTTGGAGTGGCGAATGGTACTTGGCTACAGGGCATTATGACAAGAGTGCCGATTACAGCTTGGTTGCTTTGCCGCTTCTGCAAGCCTGTGGCGACAAGGAAAACGAGCGCGAGTGCTTGAGCGTGCTTGCCATTTGCTATATGCGTCTCGCAAACTACGACGAGGCTATCAAGTACGGACAACTTTGCAACCAGATTGACCGCGAATCGGGCGACCCCGACCGCATAAGCGCGTCGCTCAACATCATAGGTTCGATATATGTTTCCGCTAAGCAGTCGCAGCAGGGACTGGTTTACATGGAGGAGGCCTTGGTGTATGCCGAAAAGACCGGCGACCCAGCCCGAATTGCGCGCACTTGCGGAACTTTGTCGGAAACGGAGTTCTCGCTCGGACATTTCGACGAGGCTCTAAAATATGCTGACCGTGCGGTAGCGCTTGAGCGTCAGCAGAATAGAGAACCATACCTTAATGTCAGACTTGCACAAAAGGCTACAGTTTTGGCTGGTATGGGCAAGAATGCCGAAGCCGTTGAGATTTTCGATACCATAATACCATATTTCCGTAAGACGGGAAATGTACAGTCGTTGGCTATCTCGTTGAACCAGAACGGTGCTGCGCTGTTGGCTCTCGGTAAGAAAAGGCAGGCTGTGGATAATTTTCGTGAGGCTGCCGACTGGTGCAACAAGATGAACAATCCCCTCAACGAACTGCAGGCGCGAAAAGGACTTTACGAGGCATTGTGGGACATAAATCCCGACAGCGCAAAAATAGAACTCGACAAGTACAACGACATAAAGAATAAGCTTTATTATGATGGTGCTACAGAAAGCCTTGCCCGTTATACTGCCGAGTACGACAACGAACAATTGTCGGATGAAAACCAAAAGGTAAAGAATAGAAATATAATACTGGCGGTAGGAATTGTGGTCGCAATATTGCTGCTGGGTGTCATTGTGTTCTTTTATATGCGTGTGCGTCGCCGTTCCAGATTGCAGCAGTATCGCTTGAAACAAATATCATTGGATTTCAACGAGTTGAAAAACAATTACGACCAGCTTTACGAAAAGTTTGCAAACATTATCAGATCTGAGAAGCCCGATACCGATGAACTTTCAGAAGGCGACAAGCAGTTCCTTTCAAAAGCAATGACTATCATTAACGATCAGATTGATTCATCATGTGTTAATGTTGACGAACTGGCATCAAAGCTTGCCATGAGCACCTCGCAGTTCCGCCGGCGTCTTGCTACTGTTGCCGACACCACTCCGCAAGCCTACATCACAAGCATCCGTATGCAAAAGGCCCGCAACCTGCTCGACACTGATTCTTCGCTTACAATTCTGGAGATTGCGCTTCGTTGCGGTTACGACGACCAGTCGAGTTTCACACGCGCATTCAAGAAATTCTTTGGCAAATCACCAACTGAATATAGAGGAAAGTAGTTGATAGTTAAGAGTTAAAAGTTAAGAGTTAAGAGTCCTCGGGCGTTAACCTAAAACTGGGCTAAAAGGCAAAAAAGAAAAGGTGTGCCCCCCTTGCGTTAAGGCCATTAAGACCGTTAACGACCTTAATGATGGGGGCAACAATTCCTGTTTTTTAGCCTTTCTTCTCTCATTTTGTAACCATCTGCACAATCTTTGTCATAAATTGCCAAACGCGCAACTCCCTAGCAGTCCTAACTTTGCTTCCGGAAACTCGTAGGAGTGACAATGTTTTAATTTTAGTAACTTTTAATTTGAAAATATTATGGTAAGAATGAGTAATTTATTTAAGGTAATGGCAATAATGGCCATTTTGTTAGGATTTAGTTACACTGCTGATGCTCAGTTGGGAGGAGTGCTAAACAAGGCAAAGAACAAGGCTGTTCAGCAGATTCAGCACAACCAGTCGCAGACCGACAAAACGCAGGACGATAAAAATAAGCAACAGAATTCAAGCACCCAGACGCAGAATTCAAACACCCCGAAAGCACAACAGCAATCTTTAAGCCCTGTTGATAAGGCAGCAATGGAAAAGATGTCGAAGTTTGAAACTGCTGACGATTACAACTTCCATGTTGCAACTACCGTTACCAAGGAATCGGCGCCCGAGGACATTGTTCGTGCCTGCCTTTTCTTCGAATACGCGCTCAGCCTTAGATATGGTATCGACTACGATGTGCTAGTAGGGGCATTGCCACAGGCTAAATTTGTAATAGGTTATGTATCAGGTGACTGGCCAGTGACAACTGGAGAACTCTATAGGATGGAATTGTCGAAAAAGTCGCCGTGGAATAATTCGTCTTCCGACAGTGAAGTCGTTTCCGATTTTCTCAGCCTGGTAAATATGGGACAATTCCAGTCATACGGCACCTTGTACAATATGTTTGTAAAGACCGCGCTGGAGGAGGGCGTATCGCCGCTCAACGATATCAGCGGATATGTTCGCGAACAACTCGACAAGATGAACACTTGCAAGACCGTTGCCGCAAAGATGTGGTTCATTCGTGAAATCTTGCATTGGATTGATATGGAAATAGTTAACCAAGGTAAGATTTTTCCGACTGCCGAAAATCTTTATCTTAACGAATTGAAGTCGGCAATGGACCAGATGCCAGCCGATTCGATTGCAAATCTTCCTATTAAGTTCCGCACTGCCGATGAACTCGACAAGGCTCGTATTGCACATTGTGAGAAGGCTACTAGATCGGTAAGTAAGCCGTCGTCACGTGATGCTGTAATCGAGAAAAATCTCAAGACCCAGCTCAAGGCAAACTATCCGTCGATGCAGATTGTTGAAGCTTTTTGTCCATCCGATGCCACTGCAAAATGGGACATCTCTAAAAATTCTGTCGGCATTCCCGAGTACCGTCTCAAATATGCTGAGGTCATTATTATCGATGATGAGCACCCTGGCCACAAGTTGGCTACACAGTACCCAATCCGTCAGGATTATATAGGTGGTGGCAAATATGGAGAATCGAGGTTTGTTGCCAATGCTACAACCGAGAAATATCTATACGGTAAGTTCTATTGGTATTTTGTAAACTATTAATCAACAATAAGATACAAGTGAGTTAAGTAACAAATTTGATAAATTTAAAATAAAATAGTTATGGCAAGAATTGGTATCTTTTTTAAACTGATGGCATTGTTGACCATTATGTTTGGTGTAAGTTTCAACGCAGAAGCTCAACTTTTGGGTGGGCTTGCAAAAGCAGTAAAGAACAAGACGCAGCAGTCTAAACAGGAAAAGACTTGTGGCATACCTACACCCGATGCCAAAGCAGGAATTGTTACTTTCACTGTTAATGGCACTGTTGCTTGTACATGGAATCCTGCAACCCTTGAAATTACAATAAAGACAAACTTGAATGGAAACAAAGCAGGTGATGTTTATAAACTCGACCCGAATACAGGTGTATTTACAAGTAGCAATGGAGAAGCAAAAGGTTCTATTAACGAAGATTTAAATATTCAATCTCCATATTTGGGCGCTTTGAAAATTAGTGTTAGCAATTATAGGACAACAGATGGACAATCGGGTGTGAAGTATCAAGTGTATAAAGATGGAAAACGGCTTGGTAGCCTAAGCGCCAAAGACTGTTCTGGTTATGGTGGCAAAGATGTTATGGATGGCACATGCGATGGCTCAGTAAGTTTATTGTTGGCGGGATATGTGTATTATGGACTATTTTTCTCTGAAAAGGAATGTACAAAGATTGTTCTTGGTTACGATCCTGACCTTAAATTTACGACCGAACAGTTGGAAGACAAGATTGTATGGAAGAATGCCGGCACAGAAAGCGAGATTATGGATTATGAATCTTCGCGTCCGTATGCAGGATTCGACAGGGAGAAGTATCCTGAACTAAAGAATTGCAAGGTTGCCGCTGTCGGTCTTACAAGTGAGTGGAAAGAAACAAAGCATGACCATACTACGGGTTCAAGATATGATGGTACAACTTGGAAAAAGAGGATAAGTTATTGGGTTGTATATGAGTTAGCCGATGGTCGTAATATGGTGGCATTAAGCACTTATATTAAAAAATCTGGTTATGAAAGTGGAATCGAACGAGCAAACAATGGAATCCACGAAATTACCGACTGGGTACGCAAATAGTAATAAATTGATTAATAACTTTTAAATAGTATTATTATGGCAAGAATTAATACATTTCTCAAGGTGGTTGCATTGCTGACCATTATGTTTGGTGTAAGTTATAATGCAGATGCTCAGTTGTTGGGCGGATTGGCTAAGGCGGTAAAGAACAAGGCTAATGAGGCAAAGCAAGGCAAGGCTTGTGAAGTGCCTAAGGCAGATGCGAAGGCAAAACCAGCAACATTTTCGTTGGGTAAGAATGGTGAAGTGCCTGTTTGTACATGGAATCCAGCAACCCTTGAGATTACAATGCTAGACGAAATGGCTGGCAATAAGAAAGGCGATGTCATTAAGTTAGACCCAAGTACTGGTAAGTTTACAAACAACCGTGGCGAAGACAAGGGCTCTATCAGCGAAGACGGAACTATCATATCTCCGCATATTGGAACACTTAATTTTGTAACAAAGGACGAGGGTGCTTTTGGTACTGCACACTATGTTATGCAGAAATTTTCGGATGGTAGAAGTTTAAAGGTTGTTAATCTCAGCGAACCTGGTTCAATAAAATTCTTTGATACAAGTGTAAAAGTTCTCGGTTCCAACAATCAAAGTAATGCAGATGGCAAATATACAGGAAATCCGTCCTTATTGCTTGTCGGATATGTGTATGGTGTACTTTTGCTCGACCGGAGAACATACACAATTAGGCACGACCACTATGACCCGGAACTAAAATATACGGTTGCGATGTTGGAAGACAAGATAATGTTGAAGAATGCAGGTGCCGAAAGCGAAATTATGGAATACGAATCTTCGCGTCCGTATGCAGGATACGATAGGGAAAAGCACCCTGAACTCAAGAATTGCAAGGTTGCTGCCGTAGGTCTTACCAGCGAATGGAAAGAGACAAAGCACGAACATACATCTGGAACAAGATATGAAGGTACGACTTGGAAAAAGAGGATAAGTTATTGGGTTGTATATGAACTGGCAGATGGTCGCAATATGGTAGCATTTAGTACCTATATAAAGAATTCGGGTTACGAGAGTGGCGTTGAGCGTACAAATAGTGAATGGCACGAAGTTTCCGACTGGGTACGCAAATAAAGGGCTGAAAGGCTGACAGGCAAACAGAAGACCAGTCTAACGGAAGACCAGTCTGTCTGCAAGCCTGCAAGCCTGCAAGACAATGAGGCTGCAAGACAGCAAGCCTGTCGGACAGTCAGACATCAAAGCCTTTTCGCCCAAAACATTGAACTTTGAATTTTTGAACCTTGAACGTTAAATTTTTAAACATTTGAATATGAAAAAAATATTGTTATTTTTCGCCATCGTTTCTGTAGCAGGAATGTTGGCAAGTTGTAATGGCAATGGCAAGACTGCCGAAGCCGCAAATGAAGAAGAGAACACTGATGTCGTTGTCGAAGAGCAGACAACGGGTAGCCTTGCTGGTCACGACTGGGTTGACTTGGGTTTGCCAAGTGGTACTAAGTGGGCGACTTGCAATGTAGGAGCAAGCAAACCAGAAGAATACGGCAATTATTTTGCTTGGGGTGAAACAAAGACAAAAGAGATTTTCAATAGGGAAACATATCGGTATTTTGATGCTGGTTTGACCAAATATACATATGATGATAAACTGGAAATCTTGGAAGAAACTGATGATGCTGCATCTGCAAACTGGGGTAAGGATTGGCGTATTCCTACAGAAGAAGAGTTTAAAGAATTGCTTGACAAATGTACTTGGACTAAGAAAGCGAATGGTTATGAAGTTAAAGGAACAAACGGAAAAACTATTTTCCTTCCAGCCGCTGGATATTTTAAAGAAAGTGACCTTATCTCAGGTGATCCCTCAAAAATTACCTACGGTTATTATTGGACGCGTTCTCTTTCTCTAGAACAAAACTTGTATATGGCAAAGATTTTGATTTTCACGATGGAGTCATCTTCGAATTATCGAGAAATTAGCAATTTGTATCGCAATGATGGACTCACTATTCGTCCAGTTGTCGCAAAATAATGAAATGGGGCTAAGCAGCGAACAGCCAAACTGCGAACAGAAAGACAGCAAGACTGTTAGTCTGTTAGCCTGCTGGACTGCTGGACTGCTTGGCTGTTAGCCTTTGAGCCTGTTCGCTCCAATACAACAGAATTATTAATTTAAAATTTTATAGACATGAAAAAAAGTTTAGTATTATTGGCAACAGTAGCATTCGCATTGGTAATGCTCTATTCTTGCAACAACGGTGCAACATCCGAAAATTCAGAATCAACATCTCCTTTGGTAAAGGGACAGTGGACAAGTAATTTCTTCGGTACAATCGTTACATATCAGTTCAACGATGACAAAACAGGAAAATTTATTTCATCCGAAGAAGGTAAAAGCTATGATTTTACTTATGAGACAACTGAAGATTCGATATTCTTCACCAATGTTTCTGACAAATCGGTTTTAGGATGTGCATACACTTTGCTCGAAGAAAATAAGTTGAGAATTACAGAACCTTGCCATAATAGGATATTGGATCGCGAAGATCGCAAGTAGTGATGTATATCAAACAATAACGGCAGTTGGCGGTTGCTGGCTGCTGTTTTTTGTTGATTATGTAGTGCGTAATGCATTGCGTCTTCTAAATAAACAACAATGAAACCTAAAAAAGTTTTAAGTATGAAAAAATATTATTTAATTGTTTTGTCCATCATTTCTTTAGCAGGAATTTTGGCAAGTTGTAATGGCAATGGCAAAACAGCCGAAGCCGGAAGTGAAGAAACTGTTGAAAAAGTAGCAACAACCGGTACCGTTGCTGGTCACGACTGGGTTGACCTTGGTTTGTCGGTAAACTGGGCAGCTTGCAATATTGGAGCAAGTAAGCCCGAGGAGTATGGCGATTACTTTTCTTGGGGCGAGCCTTCGACAAAGGAGAGTTATGAATGGACAACATATAGTATGTGTAATGGTAGCGACACCAAGCTTACAAAGTATTGCAATGTCTTAAAATACGGTGACAACGATTTTGCCGACAATTTGACGACTTTGGAGAGTTCCGACGATGCGGCTACTGCAAATTGGGGCAAGGAGTGGCGTATGCCTTCCCAAGCAGAGTTTCAAGAGTTGCTGGATAAATGTACTTGGACTTGGAAGGATAACGGCTATGAGGTAAAGGGTGTAAACGGAAATACAATTTTCCTTCCAATTCCTGGTTCTAGGTCTGGTCAAGCCTTATTCGATGATGGTAAAAGAGGAGAGTATTGGTCAAATTCAGTTAACACCGACTATCCGTGTTATGCCTACGATATATTCTTGGATTCAATAGAACATAAAATCAGCTACCAGAATCGGCATTATGGAAATCCTATTCGTCCAGTTTGTGCAAAATAATTGGCTAAAAGGCATACTGTAGTTTGTTGTTCCCTGGCAACAATAATTTTTGTATTTTTGTGAAGTCACAAGATAAAAGGTATAACAACAATAATAGTTTTAATATGAATAAGTTTTTTATGATTTTGGCCGTTATTTCTGTAGCAGGAATGTCGGTGAATTGCAATGGAAAGACTGCTGATGTCGCAGTTGTAAATGAAGATGAAAAAGTTACTGTAGAGCAGGAAAAGGTAGAGGAGCCTGCCCCCGAACCAGAGACCTACTATCATTATTCAGATTATCAAATCACTTTGCCTACCGAAAAGTGGGAAGTCAATATTGCCTATTCTAATTCAGGCATCAGAAAAAAAGGTTCAAAACTCGAGTTTGAAGTGAAACACTGGGATTCGCCAAGCCTTGAGAAGGCCATCGCCAAGTATCCTGCCGAAAGCCGTCACGACGACATTGTAATCGGCGACTACACTTGGAAGGTCTTCACCGACGACAACGACTATTTCAAGATGTGCTGCTACATCTACAACACAGAAAAGAAATATGTAGTCCGCGTTGCAACTGATGACCTGACCGACCCGAACAATCCCGACTTGCACGAAGTTTTGGAAGGGGTAAGGTTTGTGGATTGATGGATAATGGGCAAAAAGGCTGAAAGGCTAAAAGCCAAATCGGCTTCAGGCCTTCGAGACTTTGAGCATTCTAGCCTAAAAAAATTAATAATGAATAATTACCTTCGCTGAGCAGAAGGTTGGCAATTAGAATTAAGTAGCCTCGCAATGCATTGCTGGGCTATATTTTTTCGAACCATAAAAATCATTTGTCGTTGTCCGCTAAAATTTCGCAAAAATCACATAAGTTCAAGTGTATCATATTATTACAACAACAAAAATAGGCAAGCTTGAATTTTGAAAGAATATATCAACCTCGGAGAGGTTGCATATATATAGAAAAACGTATGTGTTTTGAAGCGTTGGCGCATATTTTTGCTGCGGAATGAAATGGAGCAATGCAAAAATTGTGACAACGAGTAATTTAGCGGACAATAATGGAAAATCATTGAATTTTAGAATTATTAAATTTTTAAATCATAAAAATTGATTTTTTCCTTACCTTTGCACCCCAATTTTGGTTAGGAGATGAAGCGTAGTTTTGTATATTGTATCTTGTTGGCAATTATGATGTTGCCGCAGTTTGCCTTTGCGCAGAAATATACGATTAGCGGCTACATAAAGGACAAGGCTACGGGCGAAGACCTGATTGGCGCAAATGTGATGGTTGCCGGACAGTCGGTCGGCACGAGCGCAAACGGCTACGGATTCTATTCGCTCACGCTTCCGGGAGGTACCTATGATATCATCTATTCGTTCATCGGCTACAGCGACGACACTATACACATTAACCTTACTTCCGACAAGACGCTTACCGTGCAAATGTCATCGTCGGCAATAATGACGCAGGAGGTCGTTGTGAGCGCCGAGCGCAAGGCCAATGTGCAGAGCAGTCAGATGAGCGTGGTGCGTCTGCCCGTGGAAACGGTGAAAACTTTGCCAGCCTTCATGGGTGAGGTCGATGTGTTGAAAACCATACAGTTGATGCCTGGAGTGCAGTCGGCTGGCGACGGAAATGCTGGATTTTACGTCCGTGGCGGTGGCCCCGACCAGAACCTTATATTGCTCGATGAAGCAACGGTTTACAATGCGTCGCACCTTTTCGGCTTCTTCTCCGTTTTTAACGCTGATGCAGTGAAGGATATGGAGATGTTCAAGGGCGGAATGCCAGCCGAATACGGCGGACGAATAAGTTCGGTGCTGAATATCTCGATGAAGAACGGAAATATGAAGGAATATCATTTCGAGGGCGGAATCGGTTCTGTATCGTCAAGGTTTACGGCCCAAGGTCCTATCGTGAAGGACAAGGCTTCGTTCATAGTTTCGGCTCGAAGAACCTATATTGATGCGTTGATTCGTCCGTTTACCAAGAAAACATCGCTGCTGAGGACTTCTGGATACTATTTCTTCGATGTCAACGCTAAGGCAAACTGGATTATTAACGACAACAACCGCCTATACCTCAGCGGTTACTACGGCTACGACAAGTTCCGTTTCGGGAGCAAGGAGATGGGGCTTGATATGAATATGCCGTGGGGTAACGGCTTTGTGACTCTGCGGTATAACCATCTGTTCAACAACAAGTTCTTTTCAAACACAAGCCTTATTTGGTCCAACTACAAGTTCAACACATCAATATCGATGCTGACTATGGTTGACGAGAACGATGAAAACAATGAAAACGCATCGGGCTTTGTGCTGAAGCAGAAATCGGGAATCAACGACTGGAATCTGAAGCAGGATTTCACTTGGCTTGCAGGACCTAAAAATACGGTAAAATTCGGCGTGCAATATACTCACCACAAGTTTACGCCTAATACGCTTGCCGCAGAAGTTTCGGACACGACAATAGGTTCCGACTTTTCTAACAACAACAACCAGTTCGCCCACGAAGTTGGAATCTACATCGGCGACGATTTCAAGATTAACGACCGCTTTACGCTATATTTGGGTGTGCGAAACTCGTATTTTGTTCAGGTTGGACCGTTTACTCGTTATATAAAGGACGAATTGCACCAGACGACAATTGATGAGATTCGCTACAAGGACAATCAGCCCGTGGCTTTCTACTGGGATATTGAACCTCGTGCTTCGTTCAAGGTTTCTATTACCGAAAATTCTTCAATCAAGGCTTCGTATATGCGCAATTCGCAGTACATACATTTGGCTTCGATTTCGGCTACGACCTTGCCGATTGACTTGTGGGTTGCCTGCAGCGATGTCGTTAAGCCACAGAAGGGTAGCCAATATGCGCTCGGATATTTCCAGAATTTGTTCAACGACAAGTTTGAAGGTTCAATCGAGGTTTACTACAAGACGTTGAAAAACCAGATTGAATATATGGACGGCGCTTTGCCAGGCGACGATATTTCCGACAACGCCGACAACTATTTCATTTTCGGCAAAGGCTATTCGTATGGAGTGGAATTTTTCTTCAAGAAGCGTGTCGGACTTTTCACTGGTTGGATTGGTTACACTTGGTCGAAGACCGACAAGATTTTTGACGAGATTGACAACGGAAATCCTTTCCCAGCAAAGTACGACCGTCGCCACGACCTTTCCGTTACGGCTTCGTATCAGATAACCGAGAGGCTTACCGCTTCGGCTGTATTTGTGTATGCGACAGGAAATACAACCACTTTGCCGATTGCCTCGTATATGATTGATGGTGATGTGGTAAATGTGTACGGCAAGCGCAATTCGTACCGAATGCCGTCTTATCATCGTCTCGACCTTTCGGTGACTTACGACTTGAAGACGAAGAAGAACTGGGAATCGTCGTTCAATTTCTCGATTTACAACGTTTACAACCACAAGAATCCTTATTTCATTTACGTTTACAATGCAGGAAATGTGAAGGAAGGCACTTATAGGACTGTGGCAAAGCAGTTGTCGCTGATACCAATATTGCCGGCCATAACGTGGAACTTTAAATTTTGATGCCGATGATAGAAAATTTGCTTAAGATTTCGATAATTTTCGTGTTGCTGTCGTTGGTGGCAATTTCATCGTGTATCAAGGACATCACGGTTGATTTGCCGCAGGCAGAACCTTGCATGGTGGTTGATGGCTATGTCGATTTTGACGATTATCCTATCGTATTCCTGTCGAAAAGCACTGCGTATTTTCAGGAACTAGATACCAATGCCGTAAACGAAACCATAATAACCGATGCCAAGGCAACCGTAATTGTTTCCGATGGAAGCATTAACGACACCTTGCAGTATCTTCCTATACAGCATTGGCCGTACAAGTGCTTTATTGGCTCCAAGTTCAAGGGGCAACTCAATCACCGCTACGACCTGAAAATCCTGTACGACGGAAGCACATATACTTCGTCAACATACATTCCCGATACTATTCCTATCGATACTGTGTTCCCGACCTTTATGAATGATACCTTTGCCGTGATGCGAATCAACTGGAAAGACCCTAAGAATCAGAGCAACTACTACACCATTCATGTCAAGAACCAGACTCAGGCGATGTACTACCGTCCGTATGCGCTTAACCATATTATCAGCGACAAGATGTCCGATGGGCAGGCAATGTCGTTTGCAATGGTTGTGAAGGGCTTGGAACGCAATGCTTACTATGACAATTTCTTCACTAAGGAAGAACGCGATTCGTTTGTAAATAAGCTTGGCGATGTTTTCTGCTTCCGCGAAGGCGATTCGGTGTCGCTGAAATTGTCAACAATCGACAATGTTTCGTACAATATATGGGAGTCATGGTACAGAAATTATCTGACCGACGGCAATCCGTTCACCAATCCGGCTTCGGTAAAGACTAACATTGATGCTCCCGACGGGATGCGGGCATACGGTTTCTGGGTGGGATACGGATGTAATTATCGTTCCTTATATCTATATAGCAAGGATTCTGTTGTGCCGATAGGAGGGAAGTTCTGAAAAAAAAATGAGGCGTTTCGCGTATTTTGTTAGTAGACAATAAATTTAATCGATTCCCCTATTATTTTTGCGAAATAAAATCCTGCAGAAATTTTTCCTAATGAAATTTCTGTAGTTTCGGACTTTGCTTTGCAAGTAAAGATTGTTTTCCCGTTAATGTCCGTGATTGTGATTTGTTCGCCGATAAGTTCAGGGCTGACATTTAACATAAAGTTACCATTGTTTCGAGTGGGATATAAGGCGATTTGGTTTGTGTTTTCATCTGTAATGTTAATTGTAGTTGTATCATTAGCAACTGAGTAGTTGTACCATCCAATGTTTTGTGCCGAGTCGATTGCTATAGAGCTTATGATGGCAAACTCTTGGTTGTTTTCAATTGTTGCAGGTGCTTGAATGTCACCGTTTTCGCCTGCAGTTATGCTTGCAGAATTACCACGCGAACGGTAAATCCTGAAGTTGTCGAAATGGGCAGTTGCTCCGCCGTTGCGAAGGGCAACTATGTTGCCTTCGGTAAAGAAATTGGCTGCTGTGTATGAGCCGTAATATCTATTATCATAATAGATAGAACTCTTTCCGTTTGTGCGGTCGTAAACCAGTTTTACGTTGTGCCAGTTGTTTGTGTTCAACGGCAAGTCTATGCACTTGTCCTGCGAATAAGTGTCGTTTTCGACTCGGTAGAATTCAACCCTTGACGAGCTTGTTGACATACGGAAGTAGATGAAATATCCGTTGCCGTGGTTTTCTGTTTCGCCGTTGGTGCTCATGTAGTGAAGGCCAATGCGCTGGTTAGTGGCATCTGGTGACATCTTGAAGTTGAATTCGTACATATATTTGTCTGCCAAGGTCTGATTTACAGTTGTATATAGGTTAGATGTCGCAGTTCCAGTTTGAATTAGATGTCCGTCGCTAATGCTCCACGAACCAGCAACGCTTGTCCATTCATTGCCAATTTCGTTGTCGAAGTCGCTTACCGCTACATCGTGCAGCGACGGAGAACCGTTCACAAGTTCGGATAATGTAACACTCACGGTAAATTCACTGCCGAATGCTGC
>CAJOEG010000021.1:0-12776 GCA_905233405.1 uncultured Bacteroidales bacterium
GCAGAGTTCGAAAAAAGCAGTACTTTTGCATCGCTTTTCACGAAGCAATCAGTTGGTGTGGTAGTTCAGCTGGTTAGAATACCGGCCTGTCACGCCGGGGGTCGAGGGTTCGAGTCCCTTCCACACCGCAGAGAAGACAGATTAACAGTCTGTCTTTTTTGTTTTTTATAGTCCTCACATTTATATACATATACACAATCATTAGCACATTTTGAAATCAAAACAAACCACACTTCAAAAAATACATTAATTTTGTATCGTAGTTGCTTCAAAAGGGAAGCATATTGATTTTGAATTTAATTAATTGTATATGAAAGCTTTAACAAAACTAATGTTCGTTATGATTAGCGGAAGTTTAATCGTGTCTTCGTGCACGGAAAAGAAAGAAGAAACAAAAACTATTGAAGAACAAGAATTCCAATGGCAAATTGACCAGTTCGACGACATCAAGGTAATGCGCTACCAGGTGCCAGACTGGGATTCGTTGACATTGCAGCAGAAACAGTTCGTATATTATCTGGCCGAAGCCACCTACTGGGGACGCGACATCCTCTACGACCAGTTTTTCAAGTACAACCTTATGATTCGCAACACTTTGGAAGGCATTTACACCACCTACGAAGGCGACAAGGAATGCGACGACTGGAAAAACTTCGAGATATATCTTAAGAAGGTATGGTTCGCAAACGGCATCCATCACCACTATTCCAACGACAAGTTCACACCGAAATTCAGCGAGGAATATTTCAGGATGTTGCTCGAACAGTCGAAGGACGGCTACATTGCTCTCAACTACACCGAAGGCATGGACAAGAACGAGTTTACAGACCTGCTCTGCGACATAATATTCAATCCAGTCAAATACCAGAGCAAGAACAATACTGCCGAGGGCGTTGACATCATCGCGCAGTCATGCAACAACTTCTACGAGAACCTTACCGCAAAGGAAGTCGAAGAATACTATAACAAGATGCAGGTTCCAGACACAGCAAGACCAATCTCCAAAGGTTTGAATTCAAAACTCATAAAGACAGCCGATGGAGGAAATATTGTGGAACGCACCTACAAAATTGGTGGAATGTACAGTGAAACAATTGAAAAGATTGTCGAGAACCTTGAAAAGGCAATCGAATTTGCCGAAAGCGACGTGCAGAAAGCAGAATTGCGCAAACTTATTGAATACTACACCACCGGTGACCTCACAACTTGGGACGAATACAATGTGATGTGGGCAGAAAATACCGATCCTCGCGTTGACTATGTAAACGGCTTCATCGAAAACTACGGCGACCCACTGGGACTTAAGGCTACTTGGGAAGCAATTGTTGACTTTAAGGACATCGAA
Source organism: uncultured Bacteroidales bacterium (assembly GCA_905233405.1). Lineage (GTDB taxonomy): Bacteria > Bacteroidota > Bacteroidia > Bacteroidales > ML635J-15 > Bact-19. Next base: position 1,346 of record CAJOEG010000021.1, read on the forward strand.
GCAACCAAGATGACCAAACTCATCAGCGAAAACGCACAGTGGTTCGAGGACAACAGCCCGGTTGACAAGCGTTTCAAGAAGGAAAAGGTAAAAGGCGTTTCGGCAAAGGCCATTAATGTTGTTGCCCTCGGTGGCGACTGCTTCCCTGCTCCGCCAATAGGAATCAACCTACCTAACGCCGACTGGATTCGCAAGGACCACGGCTCGAAGTCAGTAACTATTACTAACCTAACCTATGCCTACGACCAGGCAGCATTGCAGCGCGGTGGAAGTCTTGAGGAATTTGCAGCCAGCGAAGAAGAAATTGCAAGGGCGAAGAAGTACAGTTCCGTAACCGACAACCTTCACACCGACCTTCACGAATGCCTTGGACACGGCAGCGGTCAACTTTTGCCCGACACCGACCCCAATGCACTAAAGGAACATTCATCGACATTGGAAGAAGCCCGTGCCGACCTTTTTGGACTTTACTACCTTGCCGACGACAAGATGATTGAACTCGGACTTTTGCCCGACAAGGAAGCATACAAGGCTGAATATGACGGCTACATCCGCAACGGACTTATCACTCAGTTGACCCGCATACTCGAAGGCAAGAACATCGAGGAAGCCCACATGCGCAACCGTGCGCTCATTTCGCGCTGGTGCTACGAAAACGGCAAGGACGACAATGTGATTGAAATGTTCAAGAAGGACGGGAAAACATACGTTAAGATTAACGACTACAAGAAGTTGCGTGAACTCTTTGGAACTTTGCTTGCCGAAATTCAGCGAATAAAGTCGGAAGGCGACTATGCAGCAGGTGCAGCAATGGTAGAGAAATATGCCGTAAAGGTTGACCCCGAACTGCACAAGGAAGTGCTTGAACGCTACCGTGCATTGAATCTTACGCCTTACGGAGGCTTTGTAAATCCGAAACTTACGCAGGTATTCGACGAAAAGGGCAACTTGAAGAACATAGAAATCTCCTACCCCGACAACTTTGCAGAACAGATGCTTTGGTTGAGTAAGAATTATTCTATAAAGCCGAAGTTCTAAAAACATCATAAGAAACAAAACGTGGTTCCAGATCCTGAAACAAGTCCAGGATGACGAACCACGTTTTTTGTATTTGCACATTTTTGCCGTACCAACTATATTCAGTACCTTTGCAACCTCAAAATTACGACAATGACAAAACTCATAATATTCGACCTCGACGGCACGTTGCTCAACACTATCGGCGACCTTACAAACGCCTGCAACTATGTTTTGCAGCAACATGGTTTTCCGCTTCACACACACGACGAATACCGCTACTTTATCGGTTCGGGAATCCGTAGGCTCATTAGGCTCGCCCTGCCCGAAGAATACCGCACCGACGATGATTTCTGCCGTCAGATTCTCGACGAGTTCATTGCACGCTACAACGCCCACCTGCACGAAGAAACATGTCCATACGAAGGCATAATTCCTCTGCTCAAAAATTTGAACGACAAAGGCATAAACATAGCCGTAGCATCAAACAAGTACCAGGAAGGCGTCGATGCTGTTGTAAATTTCTACTTCCCCGACATCAAGTTTGTTGCGACTATTGGCACAGGTCCGGAAGTCCCCACAAAGCCCGACCCGACTATTGTAAACAAGATTATAGAATTGTGTCCTGTCGAAAAGTCCGAAATCCTTTATCTCGGTGATTCCAACGTCGATATGGTCACAGCAAAAAATGCAGGACTCACCGCCATCGGTGTACTTTGGGGATTTAGAACCAAGAAGGAACTGATTGAATCGGGAGCCGACATCACGATTGAAAAGCCAGAAGAAATTTGGGATTATATATAAGCCAAGAAATACACAGAATGTCATTCCGTAAAGTAGAACGAACAGCATAAGGAACGTTGCTTGTGAGTTCACTTATACGGTACCTTTAGCTCGGCCAAAACGGAGTGAGTAATCTCCTTAAAAAACGTATTATACCACCAATTAGGAGATTTCGGATAGCCGACTTCACAAGGCTCCGCCATCGGTATCGCCTGTTCATTCTGGCTTCCGAAATGACATTATCACCACAATAAAAAATGGCGGTCGCAAAGCAATCGCCATTTTTTTGTTACATAACGGAATACAATTATTGAATTGCAATCTGCCGTGTTGCAGGAGCCTTGTTGACGACTTCCTTCTTTGGCAAGTCGATGTTCAGGACACCGTGTTCCATTTTTGCGCCAATCTTTTCAATTTCAACATCTTCGGGGATTACAAAACTCTGCGAGTACGAAGCGTATGAGAACTCACGGCGCAACCAAGTTCCGTGCTTTTCGTCCTTGTCGTTTTTCTCCTCTTTTTTGTCGTTCTTCTCCAGTGAGATTACGAGCTCGTTGTTCTCGTTGATACTCAACTTAAAGTCATCCTTTGTCATGCCCGGTGCGGCAATCTGGATGTCGTAATTCTTTTCGGTTTCCTTGATGTTTACCGCAGGTGTTGCGAACTGCCTGCTGACAGGAACGCCCATAAAATCATCGGTGAAGAAGTCATCGAAAATTGACGGAAGCCATGCATTCTGGTTTCTTCTTGAATTTCTAACTGATGGTAACATAATTAAAACCTCCAATAATTTAGTTAATTCTCTTTGTTTTGCCTGCCACTTTTGCAGGTTCGATTGCGTATATAACAAAGGATATACCAACACCGCAAACACGCACAAAACCCTGACAACAAGTCAGTTATACAAGACATTATTGCAGATTTAGATTGTTTTGTATGACAAAATAGCAGATATTTAGATATAATAGTAGCGGGGCAATTATTGCTCCGCTACTATTAATTATTTATTGTCAATTTGCAAACGTTGCTCGCAACGTCGCTACAAATTGTAAATTATAAATTGGACTATCCTACTCTAACACCGCACTTTACCAAGTCTTTCGGTTGCAAAAGAACCAAACGACCATCGGCATCCTCGGCAGAAAGAATCATACCTTCCGAAACAACGCCCTTCAACTTGCGTGGCTCAAAGTTAGCAATGAAGCAAACCTGAGTACCAACAAGCTTTTCGGGTTCGGTGTAGTATTTTGCAATACCGCTAACAATAGTACGACCACCCATGCCATCGTCAATCTTGAACTGCAACAGCTTGTCAGCCTTCGGAACCTTGAAGCACTCAAGCACAGTACCAACGCGTATGTCAACCTTCATGAAGTCATCAAAGGCAACATTTTCCTTAACAGGCTGTGGCTTGTAGTTGTTCTTTTCGTTCTCAATCTTAATATTTTCTAGGCGCAGCAACTGAGCATCAATAGCAGAATCCTCAATGCGTTCGAACAACAATTCAGTCTCTCCTATCTTGTGTCCAACAGGAATCAAGTCAACCTTTGTCGTGCTTTCCCAGTCGGGACGCTCAAAGTTCAGCATCTTGAACAACTTGGTGCTTGTGAACGGCAAAAATGGTTCTGCCAAAGTAGCCGACAAGGCGCACAACTGAAGCGAATAGTACAATATTGTTCGTGTGCGTGCTTCATCTGTCTTTACAAGCTTCCACGGCTCGGTATCGGCCAAGTATTTGTTACCCAGACGGCTAACTGCCATTGCATCCTTCAAGGCCTCACGGAACTTGTAGTTTTCAATGTTGTTTTCAAGGCTTTCCTTTATGCGAGCTATTTCGGCACGAATTTCCTTTTCGTAATCGGTATCCTCGGCTGGCTGCGGAACATTTCCACCGAAATATTTATGTGTTAAGACAACTGCACGGTTGATGAAGTTACCCATAATGGCAACGAGTTCGCTGTTGTTCTTTGTCTGGAAATCCTTCCACGAGAAGTCGTTATCCTTGGTTTCTGGTGCATTGGCGGTGAGAACATATCTCAAAACATCCTGCTTGCCTTCGAAGTCGCGCAGATATTCGTGCAACCATACAGCCCAGTTGCGCGAAGTGCTGATTTTGTTGCCTTCAAGGTTAAGGAATTCGTTTGCAGGAACATTGTCTGGCAAAATGTAAGATCCTTCGTGACGCAGCATCGACGGGAAAATTATGCAATGGAAAACAATGTTGTCCTTTCCAATGAAATGTACCAACTTGGTATCCTTGTCCTTCCACCACTTTTCCCAGTCGTTGGGATACAGCATCTTGGTATTTGAAATATAGCCGATTGGAGCATCGAACCACACATACAGAACCTTGTCCTTGCCTTCCTCCAGCGGAACTTTTACGCCCCAGTTCAGATCGCGGGTAACGGCGCGTGGGAACAATCCCGAATCCAACCACGACTTGCACTGACCGTAAACATTTGGTTTCCACTCCTTATGCTCTTCAAGAATCCAGTGACGAAGTTCTTCCTCGTACTTGTCAAGTGGAAGATACCAGTGCTTGGTTTCCTTCATTACGGGAGCGTTTCCGCTAATCATCGAACGCGGATTTATCAGTTCGGTAGGGCTAAGCGACGAACCGCACTTTTCGCACTGGTCGCCGTAAGCATCTTCGGCACCGCACTTAGGGCAAGTTCCCATAATGTAGCGGTCGGCAAGGAATTGCTGTTCCTGCTCGTCATAGAACTGCATCGAAGTTTTTTCCACGAATTCGCCCTTATTGTAAAGCGAAAGGAAAAACTCGGAAGCCGTCTTGTGGTGGATTTCGGCACTGGTGCGACCGTAAATGTCGAACGAAATGCCAAATTCTTCAAACGATTCCTTAATAATTTTATGGTATCTATCCACAATGTCCTGCGGAGTTACGCCTTCCTTGCGAGCCTTGAGCGTTACTGGAACACCATGTTCGTCGGAACCACCGATAAAAAGCACATCGCGGTGTTTCAAGCGGTTGTAGCGAGCATAGATGTCGGCAGGCACATACACGCCAGCCAGATGTCCAATATGAACTGGTCCGTTTGCATACGGCAAAGCGGAAGTTATGGTTATTCTCTTGTAATCTTTCATTTTCGGAAAATTTTGCGCAAAATTAAAACATATTTCACTTCTTCCCAAAATATTTCGGTGCCAAGATTATCAGCAGCACTGCTACCATTATGGTTATGAAACCGAAAACAAGTGAAACGGTAAACGGTTCATCAAAAACAATACAGCCGAAAAATACCGCAGTAGCTGGTTCAAGTACACCGAGAATTGCCGCTGGCGTAGAACCTATATTCCTGATTGACACCGCCAAAGCTATAAGCGATATTGTTGTCGGGAGAATGCCAAGTCCTGCAAGGCAAAGCCACGAGAAACCATCGGGAACAGCCTGCAACTGCGTTCCACAGCCCAAACGAAAGAAAAACAGCACGAACGTTCCTACCACAATGGCATAAAACGACAGCTTGACGCTATTCATTTCCTTAAGCGCGGAACGGTTTACACCAACTATATATATGGCGTAAGTCAGCGACGACATCACCACGAAGAAAATGCCCATCAAAGTCACCGAACCCGAGCTGTCGCCCTTATAAAGCAACATAAGTCCGCCAAACGACAAGGCAAGCGAAACCACTGTAAACCAGCGTATTTTCTCCTTGAAGAAGACTGCCATTATTATTGCCGTAAGCACCGGATAGACGAAAAGTATGGTCGATGCAATTCCAGCAGGCATCATGCGATAGCTCTCGAACAAAAAGATTGACGACGAACAGAACAAAGTTCCCATTATCACAACGGCAATAAGTTCCTTTGCCTTGAGACGGAAATCAATTTTCTTGACAAGCATAAGAATTGCAAGCGCTACGGCAGCAATCGCATACCTGTAGAACAAAATGGAATCAACACCTACGCCACGCGACATCACCGGCAGCGAAAACAGCGGATTCACGCCGTAGCAAATCGCCGACAGACAGCCGCACACATAACCTTTTACCTTATTTCCTTCTAGTTCTGTCATCGCAAAAAAATTGAGCGCAAATTTACAACTTTTATTATTTTTCCTCTAAAGAAAAAATGCAACATATTGATTATCAATGATGAGTTTTTCTTTATTATACTGGCATAAAAATCAGAATTTTTATGTAAGTTTGCATCGTTCACAAAATTCAAAAGTCAGATGAAAAAAATATTTTTACTCTTAGCATTAGCTTTAGCAGCAAGTTTCTGCTTCTCACAGTCCATTTTATGGAAAGTTACGGGCAAAAAAATCAAAAGTCCGTCATACCTTTACGGCACAATCCACATTCAGGACAAGCGCGTTTTCGCTTTCGACAACACCGTCACCGACGCCTTCAACTCATGCGATGCCTTTGCAATGGAAATACTGATGGACGAAATTGACCCCAAGGAATCGCAGGAAGCAACACTTATGAAAGATGGCAAGACTTTGAAAACCATAATGTCAGCAGAAGACTACAAGTTGCTCGACAGCGCATTTACCGCAGCTACTGGTGCAAGCCTACTGCTCTACAATAAGATGAAACCATTTTTCATCAGCAGTGCAATGATGCAAGCCGGTATGAAGCAGGATATGGAAACCGCTCTCGACCTCTATTTCCTGCAAAATGCACGCAAAGCTGGTAAATCGTGCTACGGAGTAGAAAAGTTTATGGACCAGATAAATGCAATCGATGCAATCAGCCTCGAAGACCAAGTGAAAATGCTCATGGACGGCATTAAGGACACAACCTCGGATGATGGCAACAACAAGGAAGAAGAACAGTTTGCCGACCTTCTCGACGCTTACCTTACATTCAACTTGGACAAGGCTTTGGAAATGAGTTCAGACCCATCGTTGCCAGCAGAGTTTAATCAGGCATTCCTAATTAACCGCAATATCGGAATGGCAAAGAATTTCTTGAAAATCGCCAAGAAGCAATCGCTTTTCTGCGCTGTAGGTGCAGCACATTTACCTGGCGAACAGGGCGTTATCAGTCATCTGCGCAAAGCAGGTTTGACTGTTGAGCCTGTTGTTTTCAAGTGGAAAGAAGAATAAGATTTGATTGATAATCATACGAAAAAGGATGCAATTGTCGCATCCTTTTTTGTTGTAATAATTTGACATAGTGTATTTTGCACGAATTTGTAGAATCTTTAGCAAACCACAACATTTTCTAATATAAAGTTAGAAGTGAAATTGCTCGTGGATTTCGCAAAGCTGCATCTCAAGGATTGACACAAAAAAAAGAAACGCACCATTTTCGATGCGTTCCTTTGCTTGATTTTTATTGATTTGTGTATAACAAATCTTCTATTAAGAATAAATTAGTGGTTATTTCTGATCAATTTGGACTTCAGTCACTTTTATCGAGTTATTACCCTCAACATAAAATCCGAAAGTCGTGAAATCTAAAACTTTAGAAATAGAAATGACTTCCATATTATCAACATTGAATATTAATCTTGTTCCTTTCTTTTCAATTACGAATTCAACATTACTTTCTTTGCCAGCTTTGCCAGCGTTTAAAATTATACCGCCTTGCCTACTTGTGCTTGAAACGCCATTAGTCCTATTGATTATTTTATATCTCTTTTCTTTTACAAGGAAACAACTATAATTGCTTTCATCTTCATAATTATAAACGATTCCAAACCAAAAATCATCACTAACTTTTGAGGTTATATCAAATTTTGCTTTAAAATTCCTTTCTTTATTAATAGGCATATCACCTACTGCAGTTATAAATGTATCCTTGTCTTTATTGGACAACAGTAAATAACCATTCTCTACACTTGAAGAACAATTCTTTTCGAAATATTCATCCCATTGATACTTATTTGTTTCAAAAGTCTCTTTAATACTTACTTGTCCAAATAATACCGAAGATGCAATTACAAGCATCATAGACACAAATATCTTTTTCATAATATAATCAATTAGAAATTACTACCAAGTGAAGTTTGCAATTCTGATATGACCTGTTCATACTTCTTTAATATTCTATTGTATGTAGAGAAGCATTGATCATTTAATCCACAATCCTTATCTGCTATTTCAGAAGAAATTCTTACACGATATGCTAGAGCATCTTCTTCTGTAAACTGTATTTGTATTTCCAATCTAGTTCTTACAACCTGATAAAGGAATTGTGAATTAACCCAAGCTGTCTTTATCCAACCAGCTGCTTTGTCTCGAACTTCTACATTCTCAAAATTATTTATGGCAATGTTCATCAAACGCTTCCACACTACATCCGGATCCATTCCTTTCTTACAGGTTACTGAGAAAAATTTATTTGCCAAATCGACACCATCCTCTGCACCTATAGAACTTTGCATAGCTTCATCAACAAAAAGTTCGTAAGAAATGGTTTTCTTTGGATTATTTTTAAATAATTTAACCGTTCTAGTAATATAACCAGGTGCCTCAAACTTTAAAACAACAAAATCATCCTTTTTAAATTTTACCTGATATGATCCATTACCTACTTCGTGCCCATTATAATATATTTTGGCAGTTTCTGGAACAACATATACAGTCTTCACTTGTGAAAATGAAAATTGAGAAAAAGCAGCAACACTAGAAAAAACAAGTAACAATAATAATAGTTTCTTCATCTCTTTTTTGCCAGGTTATATCCCATTAGGCTCTTCGGTTTTAATACATAAGTTAAAATTTTTTTGCAAAAATACGCCAACAACATTGTTTTACTCGCACATACGGCGTTACTTATATTGTTAAGAAACGTAACTTTTGCTGTCAAGAAACGACTACTTTCCTTCTTTACCAGCATTTGCATTGTACCAGTCGGAACATTCCTTGAAGAAGTCGCAGTTCAAAACTTTGCTTATCTTAAAGAGTATCTGCGTGTTAATCCATGGATTGCGGAACAACTTGTACAGGTTTGACCTTGTGCATCCTATCTGCTTGGCGAGCCAAGTAATGCTGCGCCCCTGTCGTTCCAATTCGTTTTTTATCAGTTGCCCGATATGTATATTGTCTGGGCTTGCTGTGATTCTGTCATTGTTCATTGCTTTTGGGTATTTGGAGCTTACTCTTGTACCCCAAGCAACAAAAAAAGCGCAAACTATTTCATTGTTGCCTATTAAGAACGAAAGGTATCGCCAAACACCATGTACACCAATAAGCACGAAATAATTCACGCTTAAAGCGCGAACTTTTCACTCACTTATTCTCGTGTACTTAAAATTGGCGATTTTATCGTTCTGAGAACAAGAGCGTAAAGCCCTAATATTTAACAAATATGTTTCCTATTTTTATTTCATTTCGTTACTAATCATTTATTATTCATGTATTTTACAAATGCAAAGATAATCCATTTTTCGTACCATTGAATCTTTATATCTTTTTTACCATCGCAACACATTGCGCTGCTATCCTTGAAGGTCGAATCCCTATCCTCCAAAATCGTCGAATGCAATCATTTCCTCCGGAACTCCATAATCATCAAGCATCTTGGTGACGGCTGCCGTCATCATTGGCGGACCGCAGAGGTAATATTCGATTTCTTCCGGCTCCTGATGGTTCTTCAGATAATTGTCCTCGATAACCTTGTGGATGAAGCCTACATAGCCATCCCAGTTGTCCTCTGGCTTAGGCTCTGACAAAGCAATGTTGAACGAGAAATTCGGGAACTCGGCTTCTATCTGCTTGAAGTCGTTTTCGTAGAATATTTCGCGGCGCGAGCGTGCTCCGTACCAGAACGAAACCTTGCGCGTGGTCTTCAAAGTCTTGAACAAGTGGAAGATATGCGAACGCATCGGAGCCATACCTGCGCCACCACCTATAAACATAATCTCACGGCCTGTATCCTTGATGTGGAATTCGCCGTAAGGACCAGAAATCATAACCTTGTCGCCAGGCTTGCGCGAAAAAATGAACGACGAGCATACACCCGGATTGACATTCATAAATGTTCCTGTGCTCCTATCCCATGGCGGCGTTGCAATACGGATGTTCAGCATAACTATATTGTTTTCAGCAGGATGATTTGCCATCGAGTATGCACGGAAAGTCGGTTCGGGATTCGTCATCTTCAAGTTCCAGATGCCAAGCTTGTCCCAGTCTTCCTTGAATTCGTCCTCCACTTCAATGTCCTTCGAATAATCTACAGTAACCTGCGGAACATCAATCTGTATGTACGAACCCGACTTGAAGTTAAGAGTCTCGCCTTCAGGCAACTTGACAACAAATTCCTTTATGAAGGTTGCCACATTGCGGTTTGACACAACTTCGCACTCCATCTTTTTGATTCCCATAATGTCCTCGGGAATAAGAAGTTTCATGTCGTTACGAACCTTTACTTGACATGCCAAACGCCAGAAGTTCTGCTGCTCCTTGCGTGTAAAGAAGCCCGTTTCGGTCGGCAGAATTCCATTTCCGCCCTGCACCACGCGGCACTTGCACATACCGCAGCTTCCACCGCCACCGCATGCCGACGGCAAATGAATATCGTGTTCTTTCAGTGTAAGCATCAACGAATTGCCAGTATCAACTTCGAGAGTATCCTTATCATTAATCGTAATTTTCACCTTCGACTGTGGAGTAAGTTTTTTCTTTGCGAAAAGCAGAATTGCAACCAATGCCACCATCACGACAAGGAAAACCGCAATGGCACTAACGAGAACTATTGATTGAAACAACAACATAATTCTAAAGTTTTATACCCATAAATCCCATAAAAGCAAGTCCCATAAGACCGACAATTATAAACGCAATACCCAATCCGTCAAGGGCTTTGGGAATCTTGGAATACTTGATTTTCTCGCGGATTGCAGCCAAACTGACAATTGCAAGCAACCAGCCTATTCCTGAGCCGAAACCGAAAACGGCAGCTTCGCCGACATTTGCATAAGAACGTTCTGCCATAAAGAGCGAACCTCCTAATATTGCGCAGTTTACAGCAATTAACGGCAGGAAGATTCCCAACGAATTGTAGAGCGACGGCGAGAATTTTTCAACCACCATTTCGACCAACTGTGTCATTGAAGCCACAACAGCGATAAACACTATGAAAGTCAGGAAGGAAAGGTCAACATCGGCAAAGGACGGTGAAATCCAAGTCATTGCACCTTTGCATAGCAAATAATTCTCTATCAGGTAGTTGATTGGAACAGTTATGGTCAGCATGAAAGCCACCGCCACGCCCAATCCGAAAGAAGTCTTAACTGTCTTGGAAACAGCCAAGTACGAGCACATTCCAAGGAAATATGCAAAAATCATGTTGTCGATAAACACCGACTTGACGAATATGTTGGCAATGTTTTCCATTATTTACCCTCCTCCTTTTTCTGCTGGTGCGCACGCTGAATCCACACTATTATACCTACGGCTATCAACGCCATTGGCGGCATGATCATAAGCCCGTTGTTCATGTAGCCCGCATCATAAAATGCCTGTGGCACAACCTGATAGTTCCAAATTGTACCGCTACCAAGCAACTCACGGAAAAAAGCCACCACTATCAATATGAAGCCATAGCCTAGTCCGTTTGCAAGTCCATCTATTAGACTGCGTTTGGGACTATTCGACATTGCAAATGCTTCCAAGCGCCCCATAACAATACAGTTGGTAATTATAAGTCCCACA
>CAJOEG010000021.1:12809-14537 GCA_905233405.1 uncultured Bacteroidales bacterium
TACCACAATGACAAGGAATGCCACGACTACAAGCTGAACTATTATTCTAATTCTTCCAGGAATAGTTTTCCTAAGAAGCGACACAATCACATTCGAGAACGCCACCACAAATGTAAGGCTTAGCGCCATTACCACCGCCGACTGCAATTTTACAGTAACAGCGAGCGCAGAACATATTCCAAGTATCTGCACCGTAACAGGATTGTTCCTGAATATCGGATCTAAAAAAATTCTTTCTTTCCTTTTATTCTGCATAACAACCTATTTTCTTGATTTTTCAATATATGGCAAGTACAACATTAAGCACGACTCTATCATTTCGTTTACAGATGTGGATGTGATTGTCGCACCAGAAATTGCATTTACCTCATTGTCGTTTGATGCACCGCGCTTGTTGGTTTTCACCGACACAAACTTGTTCGCCCTGTCAAAAATCTTCTTGCCGGAAAACTGCGACTGAAAATGTTCGGTAGCAATCTCAGCACCTAGTCCCGATGTTTCTGACTTATGGTCGAAATATGCGCCATAGACAGTGTTAAGGTCTTCGTCCAATGAGATATAACCCCATATTGGCCCCCAGAGACCTTTTCCCGAAAGCGGGAAAACGAATTTCAACCCCTTGTCTGTCTGAGCTTTGTACAAAACCAGTGCATCTTCCTTTTCAACCTCGTTGCCCGATTCATCAACTGCGATTTCGGTCACGATTTTGGCGTAGGTCGATTCAACTTCCTTGGTCTCAACATTTATTTTCAATGCCGACAGAATGTTTCTTTTCTGCTCAATCTCATAGTTTTTGGCTTGTTTCGGCTGAAGCAATACGGCTACAAGGCTCAGAGCACCAGCCACAACGACGACCAAAATTATCGAGTATATAAATATGTATGAATTCTTGTTCCTGTCCATAGCCTATCTGTTTTTTCTACGTCTGACACGTCTTACCTTCACGCGTCTCAACCTCTTGTTAATGTTAGCCCTTACTACGCAATAGTCGATGAGCGGTGCAAATATGTTCATAAGCAGTATTGCCAGCATCATACCTTCGGGATAAGCGGGATTCAGGATTCGTATCAGCATGGCCATCACGCCGATAAGGAAGCCGTAAATGTATTTTCCCTTTTCGGTCTGGGCGGCAGTCACAGGGTCGGTAGCCATAAATACAGCACCAAAGGCAAATCCGCCTAGGCACAGATGCCAGTACCAGTCGATTGGCGTGTACGAATGCAAGGCAAAAGCCATTACAGCACCGCCGGCAAATACCGAAAATATTATCTTCCAGCTTGCAATGCCAGTAAATAATAGTATGAATGCGCCCAAGGCGATAGCGATTATCGATGTTTCGCCAATTGAACCGGGGATTAGTCCGATAGTTAAATCCAAAATTGAAGTAGGCTCACCAAATCCATTTGTTATCACATCACTACCCTCGCCTATCTGAGCTAATGGAGTTGCTCCAGAAAAGCCGTCCACAGCATTTCCGTCGGTCATTCCTGCTATCCAAATTTTGTCACCCGACATCTTTGAAGGATACGAGAAGAAAAGGAATGCACGCGCCAGCAAGGCTGGATTCACAATGTTCATTCCAGTGCCACCGAACAACTCCTTTCCCACCAACACGGCAAAAGCCGTTGCCAGACCGACCATCCACAATGGTGTATCAACGGGCATTATCAACGGAATAAGCATTCCTGTAACAAGGAATCCCTCGTTAACCTTGTGCTTGCGTACCTG
>CAJOEG010000022.1:0-13512 GCA_905233405.1 uncultured Bacteroidales bacterium
CGGCGAACCCGCAATACTTACTGCATACGAGGATTCGCTTGCTGTTTACGACTGGGATTACGGTACTGGTATAACTGACAGCATCGCTTATAATGCAGCAAATGGTCCGTTTAGAGCACTTGTACACTGGGAAGACAAGATGGATATGCATACAGTTGGACTTACAACAACCAACTCATGGGGTTGTCAGTCTAACATCCGTAGGACTGTTGTTGAAGAACCGATGCTTCCAAAATATAACTATAGGATAATAGGTGATACCTGCGCATTGGGTAGAGGTGGAATTGAATTCTCCGATACTATGATTAATTTTGCTTTCTTCTGGATTGACACAACTGCAGGACCTCATATTACCGATTTGGATAGAGGATATGAAATAACAATGGCTAGAGATAGTTTACGCGTATACAATCTTCCTGCAGGACGTTATACCTATCGCTCAGAATACCAGACATACAACAGGGATTATATGGAAATCTATCGTCAGTATTTCAATACGACACAATGTTCAGACTTCCCGGAAGTTGAGGTTGGTACAATTGGTATGATTGAGGCAGAAATTGCAATATCGCCGGAAGTTGTAGGTAACCTTGTTGCACCAGAAGCTAAAGCAATATTCTATAATGGAACCAATTACGACAATATAAGCAATAAGGTTTGCGAATGGCATTTTGGCGACGAAGTGATTGAGAGAAAGTGCGATTCTATCATAGAGCACGTATATACCGATCCAGGTTGCTACGAACCGTACTTGATTGTCAGAAACCGTGACATTCCAGAATGCCGCGATACCGCATACCTTGATGCTTGTGTATTTGTTGACAAGGAGAGCAGTCTTGAAGTTCCTAACATTTTCTCACCAAACGGTGATGGAATAAACGACTACTTCCAGGTGGCAGCCCAGTCTCTTAAGGAAGGCTCATTCCATGGTAAGATTCTTAACCGTTATGGACGAGTAGTGTTTGAATGGGAAAACTGTGATGACGAAGATGCTGGTTGGGACGGTAAGCTTAATGGCTCTACCTTAGCTACTCCAGGTGTTTACTACTATATCATCGAGGCTGTAGGTTTGGATGATGTCGAGTACAATCTGCAAGGAGCATTGCATCTTGTAAAAGAATAGGAAAAAGTATTTTCAAACAAAAAGATGGTCGCAATTGCGACCATCTTTTTGTTTTCACGATCATGATTCAATGGATTTAATGATTTGAAAATTTAACGATTAATTGTAGCGACGTTGCGTGCAACGTCCACTATAAATTAAAATAATGCAAAAATTTTTGTCCGTAAATCATTATTATTCAGTCTAATAAAAAATTTTTTAATTTTTTTTGATTTCCCAGGCAACGAAATCGCATTTTAAATTGTCATATAGTCGAAATGGGCGATAACGAGAAACTGATAAGGAAGTGTCAGCAGAAGTCGCGGAAGGCTTTTGAAGAGCTTTACAGAAAGTTCTCGCCGTTCGTTTATGGGATTTGCTTGCGTTATGCAAAGAACAGGGACGAAGCCCAGGACATACTTCAGGATTGCTTCATAAAGGTTATGGACAGGATTGAAGAGTTTAGGTTCGAAGGTTCTTTTGAAGGCTGGTTGCAAAGAATGGCAGTGAACGAGTCGCTGAACTATCTGAGGCTTGGCAGAAGTTCGTTTTCGGAACTTGACGAAGACGATTCCGATGCCAAAGACGAAAGCCCAGATATTGTTTCAGACATGTCGGCGAGGGATTTACTGGATGCAATATCGAAGATGCCAGATGGCTACAGGACGATTTTCAATATGTTTGTCATCGAAGGTTATCAGCACAACGAAATTGCCGAGAAACTTAACATCACCGAGTCCACAAGCCGTTCGCAACTGAAGAAAGCGAGAGAATACTTGATTGAAATAATTAAAAACGATTTTAAACGATGAACGATTTTGACAAGATATTGAAACAGAAACTCGAAGGCTACACGGAAGTGCCGCCTGAGTCGGTATTTGAAAATGTCTGCAAGAATATTCCAAAGCGGACATTCTCTGATGTGTTGTCGGCACACAAATACCTCTTTATTTCTGCTGCTGCGGCAGTTGCTGTCGTTACTGCTGTGCTCGTCGCATATCTTCCAAAAGATGAAACATCAACCCCAATATCCAATACCACGATAGAAAACATTACTCCTGATGCACCTGAGACAAATCAACCGACGGATTTGCTTGTCGTTGCCAACGGTGAAACGTCCACACTGGAACAATCCAATCCAAAACTTAACGAACTTATATCACAACCCGAAAACAAGGTTGATGCACTTAACTTGAATGATACAATAATTTGTGGCGACGAACTTACTATCGAAGGCCTTGATGCTTCGAAAGTAAAAGCTTCGAAAGGATTGAATTTGACAAAGGCTGCATCGGGAGTTAAACTTAGCAGCACGGCTTACGGCACACATACACTTGAACTGCAGAATGGCAATACGGTTAAGATTACATTCGTAGAACCAGAAAAACTCGTCACTAAGGCATCAAAAACAGAATTGTGCTATGGAGAAAGGTTGATAGTGGATGTCGTCTCAAACAGTCCTATTTTGTGGAATGACGAAGCTTACTCGGTAAAGAAACTGAATGCAGGCAAGTATGAGTTAAGCGGATTAAATTCTGGCAGAACCAGCATATTGCTGGCTGCTGACGGCAGGTGTGCGTCGAAAGTCGAATTCGACGTTAATGTTGCCGAAAAGCAGTCCCATTCGGTAAGCACGAAGGCAAACTATTGCTCTGGAAATAATGGTCAGATTGAGATAAAGTCGCAGTCGGCAATAAATTATTGCAAGATTAACGGCAAGGAAATTTCACGCAGCGGAATCTTCACAGGACTGAATGCTGGCACATATACTGTTGAAATAAATTACACAAATTCGTGCATCGCATACGACACTGTTGTAGTAATAGACAAGACAAAATTGAACGCTACTTTTGAAAGCACTAAAGACGCTTTCAACGACAAGGCATACAATTTCCGCAACTACACAAAACTTGATGATTCTGGAAATGTTCAGAATGTTGATTTCGAGTGGCATGTGAATGGTGTAGTAATGTCAACCGATTACAATTTTGACTATGAGTTCAATAGCAACGGCAAGTATACTGTAGAACTTGTTGCCCGTACAGGCGACTGCGAAAGCAGATATTCCAAGACTATTGATGTCGTATCGAGCGACTTCAGGATTCCGAACGTATTTACACCCAATGGTGATGGCATAGGCGATGAGTTTACGATATACTACGACGGCACATTGCTCGACTACGACTTGTCAATATACACTAAATCCGGTCAGTTGGTGTTCCACAGCCAGCAGCTCGACAGCTACTGGGACGGAAAAATCAGTGGCAACAACGAAGCTTCGGAAGGTGTGTATTTCTATGTGATTAATGCAACCAGCGACAAGAATGAGAAGTTAAGTCACAAGGGTACTGTGCAGTTGATTAGACGATAAATCCGTATTTTGTAAGCATCTATGAAAAAGGCTGTCCGAGACGACAGCCTTTTCGTTTTTTATGTTATGGAAACTTTTTATAGGCTCCAGTAGGTCAAGTCCTTAATCTTGCCACGCATTACACCCTTGACATCAACAAGGATTCCGTTTTCTGCCGAAATGCCCTTGAAATAGTCTTCGGTGAGTTCCATATATGGCTTGTGGTTTACAGCAACGATAATTGCATCGTACTTGCCAGTTGGTTCCTTCGACATGTCAACGCCATATTCCTTCATAACCTCGTCGTGGTCGGCGTATGCATCAACAACATCGCAGTTTACGCGGAAATATTTCAACTCGTTGATGATGTCGATAATGCGCGAATTTCTGATGTCGGTAACGTTCTCCTTGAAAGTCATACCCATGATAAGTACCCTTGACTTTGTAATTTCCTTACCGGCATTGATAATCATCTTTACAACCTTGTCGGCAATGCGAGTTCCCATGCTGTCGTTAAGTGCACGACCTGAGTTAATCATACTTGCATGATAACCGAGTTGTTTTGCCTTGTGAAGCAGGTAGTATGGGTCAACGCCAATGCAGTGTCCACCAACAAGACCTGGCGAGAATTTAAGGAAGTTCCACTTTGTGCCTGCAGCTTCCAAAACCTCGTAGGTGTTGATTCCCATGATGTCGAATATGATTGACAATTCGTTCATAAGGGCAATGTTAATGTCGCGCTGAGTGTTTTCGATAATCTTGGCAGCCTCGGCAACCTTGATTGCGCTTGCACGATGAACGCCAGCCTTGATTATTATTTCGTAAACCTTTGCAATGTTCTCGGCAGCCTCAGGGTCACAACCCGATGTGATTTTCTTTATCTGGGTAAGTGAGTGAGCCTTGTCGCCCGGGTTAATTCTTTCCGGTGAGAAACCAACCTTGAAGTCTTGCATAAACTTCAAACCCGACATCTTTTCGAGAATCGGAACACAGTCTTCTTCGGTGCAACCAGGATATACTGTTGATTCGTAAACTACATAGTCGCCTTTTTTCAAAGCCTTACCAACCGATTCCGAAGCCTTGATTACTGGAGTAAGGTCGGGAAGTTTGTGCTCGTCGATTGGAGTAGGAACAGCAACGATGAAGAAGTTGCATTGCTTGAGGTCATCTGCATTGGATGTGAATGTAATGTTGCAGCCATCGAATGCTGATTTGTCGAGTTCGTTACTGGGGTCGATATGGTTGTTCATCATAGCAACTCTTTCGGGCTTTACATCAAAGCCAACAACATTTATATGCTTTGAAAATTCAAGTGCAATCGGCAGTCCTACATAACCTAGACCAATTACCGATAGTTTTGCCTGTTTGTTGATTAATGCTTCGTAAATGTTATTCATAAGATTAAATTTTAATGTTATCTAATTTTTGACAAGAAAGGATGTTCACAATCCTTCATTGTGTTTACTATTTCTGCGTTTCTAATGTAGTGAACCATTTCGATGCTTGGCTTTGCGTTCTGAATACCGAAACCATTGCCAGCAAGGATGTTCTTGTAGCTTTCTGTGTGCAGATCGGTGAATCCGCCTGTAAATTCGAGTTCATCGCCAGCAATTTGTATTGAGCGGTATGTTGTCTGACCTTTTGCCTTGATGTCGTCGGGCAAATATTCACTATCGACACTCAGGAACCAACGCACGCGTGCCTTTTCTAGTTCAAGGTAGCCCGATACCACGTGGTTGTCGCGGTGGTGAACCACAAGCATTTTCTTTTTGCCGAAAATGTACTGCAGCATATCGAAGAAATGTATGCCGATGTTGGTTGCAAGTCCACCCGACTTTGCAATGTCGCCTTTCCATGAATAGTGGAACCATTTTCCACGTGATGTTATATATGTAAGGTCAACATCATAAATTTTGTTCGGATCGCCTGCTTCAATTTTCTTTTTCAGGTTGATTATTGCAGGATGCAGACGGAGCTGCAGGATATTGTAGATCTTGTGTCCTGTTTCTTTTTCCAGTTCGGAAAGAGCATCGATGTTCCATGGATTGAGCACGAGTGGTTTTTCGCAAATGGCATCGGCGCCATTGAGCAAGGCCATTCTTATGTGTGCATCATGTAGATAGTTTGGTGTGCAGATACTGAAAATATCTATTTTTTCACCAGAGCCATGCTGTGTCTTATATACATGGCGTTCGAAACGTTCTGGTTCTGTGAAAAAGTCGGCTTTCGGGAAAAATGAATCCATGATTCCGACGCTGTCGCTCTTGTCAAGAGCTACTAGCAGGTTGTTGCCCGCTTTCGGGGCAGGTTGCGATGCCTTCGTTATTGAAATTGAGTTTGCATCCGTATTCGCTGACCCAACCCATCTGTCGTGCAGGATTGCCAACTACGAGTGCGTAGTCGGGGATATTCTTTGTAACAACAGCACCTGCGCCTATCAATGCGTATCTGCCGATGTCGTGTCCGCAAACAACAGTTGCATTTGCACCAATGCTTGCTCCTTGCATTACCAAGGTGCGACGGTAGCAGTCCTTGCGACTGACTGCGCTACGCGGATTGATAACATTAGTAAATACCATCGAAGGTCCGAGAAAAACATCGTCTTCGCAGATTACACCAGTGTAAATGGATACGTTGTTCTGGACTTTTACATTCCTGCCCAAAGTTACATCTGGAGATACAACAACATTCTGTCCGATGTTGCAACTTTCACCAATGGTACAACCCGACATTACATGGGAAAAATGCCATATTTTGGTACCTTTTCCTATTTTGCAGCCTTCATCGATGACTGCTGTTTCGTGTGCAAAATATTCGTTCATACAAGAAAGCAAAAGTAGTATTTTTTTGTTTACGATGTTTTCAAAAAGAAATTTTTTGAGAAAGTTTTTTGATTTTGCCGTTATCTATGCAGATTTTTGTAAGTTCATCTATTTCTTTGCCGTTTTGAGGATGTACAAAATTAGGTTCTATTTCTGCCATAGGCAGCAATACGAATAGACGTTGGCAAATATGCGGATGCGGAACAGCAAGTCTTTCTGTATTAATGATTTCGCTATTGTAGAAAAGTATGTCGATGTCCATTGTTCGTCCTTCGTAACCATTACCAGAACGGGTGCGCTTAAGTTCTGTCTCTATTTCAAAGGCTTTTGTAAGAACTTCATCAGCAGAGAAAGGTGTGTAAACTTCTGCAACAATGTTTGTAAAGTATTTTGCGTGAGTGAATCCCCATGGCTCCGACAGATAAACCGATGAAACTTTTTCTATTCTGCCGATTCGTTTGCCAATAAGTTCGACAGCACAGCGTAGATTTCCAAGACGGTCGCCAAGGTTGCCGCCAATGCCAAGGAAAACGCGGTTAAGGTTATTCTGTGCAGTTGTTGCAGATGCTGATTTCATTGCGATTAGAGAAAACTTTGATTACAAAATCGATATATTTTTTCGAATTTCGAATTTCTTGCAAGCTTTGGCTTGCTATGTTGCCAAGTTCGTGGTCTGCATCCTTGTCGAAGCAACACGGTACAACGCGACCATCAAAGCAAACTACAGTTCCGAAAATAAGGCGCTTACATTGGTTTTTAATTTCCTTTTTCAGTTGGAATTTACCGTTTTCGGATATTTTGTAACGCGAAAAATTCTTGTTTTTGGGCAAAAAATCGATTTGCGAATTGTCGTAAATCTGTGCCGACTTGAGTGTAATTTTATCGATGTGATATTTCTTCTTCAGCTTTTTCAGTTCTGGAATTTCGTGTTCGTTGTACGAAAATACAAGGAACTGCAATTCTATGTAAGGCCGATACAGGCAGTTGCGATAGTTTTTCAAGGCCGTCGAACACATTTTGCATATTTCCCCCGACACGGTATTTTGTATAAGTTTCATTAGAAAGTCCATCGAGCGAAACGATAATGCGGTCGGGACGGGCGTTGCGGATGAGGTCGATGTTTTGTGCGAGAAGCTGTCCGTTTGTCGAGAACATTGTATAGATGCGGTTTTGTCTTGCAAAAGTAATCATCTCGCCAAGTTGCTGGCACATAAGTGGTTCTCCCTGAAAGTGCAGGATGATATTGGTAAGGGTTTTGCGGTTTTCGAGGATAAATTTTCGATATAGTTCTATGTCGGCAATTCCGCGAGGGCGTTTAAGCATACCTTTGCCCGATGGACACATTTCGCACGAGAGATTGCATATGTTAGTAGGTTCGTAGCTTGCAAAGTAGGGTGGGGGGACTATTTGTTCAACATTTCCTAGCTTCGCTTTGCGGTAGAATGTTTGCAGACGGCAAAGATTCCAGATTTTTGCCAGTGAGATATACCTTATGTTCCTAAATAACCACATCGGTACAAAATTAGAGAAAAATATGTAATCGGGAAAAGTGTTTTTATATGGCATCGATGAAATAAACTTATTTCAAATAAAACTATTTCAAATAAACTTATTTCAAATATGTTTGTTTCAAATAAAATTATTACATTTGCGGAAAATATATGACGATGAAAGAAACGGATAATTTTGATTTGGAGATGCCATTTGCATACGGCAAAATAGCTGAGAATAAAGATTTTGTCGGCAGAGAGAAAGATATAGAACATCTGATGACAAATTTCAGAGGGCATATAAATACCACAATAATTTCGCCAAGAAGATGGGGGAAAACATCGCTTGTGCAACACGTTTTGTCTATGCTTTCGAAAGATAAGAAGTATTATCTCGCTCAAGTTGACATATTCAATTGCCGCAGCGAGGAACAATTCTACGATTCGTATGTCAATGCCATAATGAAAGCAACTACAACCAAATTCGACACATTTACACTTGCCGTGAAGAAATATCTTGGTTCATTCGGACCAAAATTTTCTGTTTCCTTGGATTTTCATGACAAGAATTATTCCGTTGATGAAATTCTTGATTTACCACAGCGGATAGCGAAGGAAAAAGGAAAGAAATTCATCGTTTGCATTGACGAGTTTCAAACTATCAACGAGTACAGCGACCCATTGGGTTTTCAACGCAAGTTGCGTGCTCACTGGCAATTGCACAACTCGGTAAGCTATTGTCTGTACGGAAGCAAACGACACATGCTGATGGATATTTTCGGCAACTACGAAATGCCATTCTACAGGTTCGGCGACATAATGTTTTTGGAGAAGATTCCCGAGGATGTGATGTCGAAATTTGTTGTGAAGCGATTCAAGGATACTGGCAAGAAGATTAGTATTGAACTAGCGACAAAACTTGTGCGGATGGTCTCCTTGCATCCTTATTATATACAGCAGTTGGCTCAGCAGTCGTGGCTTCGTACTGCCGATGTATGCTCGGAGGAAATTGTAAATTCCGCACTTGAAAGCATTGTTGCACAACTTAGCCTTTTGTTCAGCAATCTTTTGGATTCGCTTACGCCAAAGCAAATAAGTTTCTTGTACGCGATTATTGATGGTGTAGATAGTTTTTCATCAACAGAAGTGCTGAAAAAATACAATCTTGGAACTTCCGCAAACATCAAAAATCTGCGGAATGCAATGGTTTCCCGAGATATTATTGACCTGATGCCAGGAAAGAAAATGGAAATTCAAGATCCGATGTTCGAACATTGGTTGAAAGAATTAAGGAGACATTAGTTTTGTGTTTCGTATATTCCCACGTTTGCCACGTCTTTGTTTAATTCGACATTTCCGAACTTATCAGCAATAAGGTCAAGTAGGCATTCGATTTCTTCCACTGTGTTGGCAGTGAGAAGTTTAAGTCTTGTTTCCTTGAAGTTTGGTATGGCCTTGAAGTACATTGTGAAATGACGGCGCATCTCGTAAATTCCGCGCATACCTTCCTTGTAATCAACCGATTTATGTAAATGTTCGCGGGCATAGTCAACGCGCTCAAGAACTGTCGGTATTGGCAACTCCTCACCTGTTTCCAAATAATGCTTTACCTCGCGAAAAATCCACGGTCTGCCGATGGCTGCACGACCTATCATTATTGCATCAACTCCGTAAGTATTAAAGCGTTCTGCAGCGATTTTTCCGCTAGTAATGTCACCGTTGCCAATGATTGGAATGTGTATTGCTGGATTGTTCTTGACCTTGCCGATGAGCGTCCAGTCGGCTTCGCCCTTGTACATCTGTGCGCGTGTACGTCCGTGTATGGTAAGTGCTTGAATACCACAATCCTGCAACATCAGCGCAACTTCCTCCACATTGAGCGATTCGCTGTCCCAACCGAGACGGGTTTTTGCTGTAACAGGAAAACGCGACACCTTTACAACGCGTTCGGTTATCTCCTTCATCAACGGCAAGTTACGCATCATTCCCGAACCAGCACCGCGCCCTGCGATCTTCTTTACAGGGCATCCGTAGTTGATGTCCAAAATGTCGGGGTCGGCATTGTTGATGTAGCGGGCGGCCTCTTCCATAGCATCGGGAATATGACCGTAGATTTGAGTACCAACAGGACGTTCGTAGTCGAAGATGTCAAGTTTCTTTACCGTCTTTTGTGCTTCGCGGATAAGTCCATCGGCAGAGATGAACTCGGTGAACATAAGGTCGGCACCGAATTTCTTGCACATATAACGAAACGACGGGTCTGTAACATCCTCCATAGGTGCGAGGAATACAGGCCTGTCGTTAAACTCGGTATTACCGATTTTGAGCATTTTTTATCCCAATGTTGCCTTTACTTCGGTTTCGTCGAATGCCTCAACAATATCGCCGACCTTTATGTCGTTGAACTTGTCGATGTTAAGACCGCATTCCTGACCGGCAATGACTTCCTTGGCATCGTCCTTGAAACGCTTCAAGCTGCCGAGTTCGCCAGTGTAGATGACGATACCATCGCGGATAATACGAACTTTCGACTTGCGTGAAATCTTGCCGTCGGTAACGAGACATCCGGCAACTGAACCAACCTTCGAAATCTTGAATACTTCGCGAATTTCGGCCGAACCGGTGATGGTTTCCTTTACAACTGGCTTCAACATACCTTCCATTGCGTCCTTGATTTCGTTGATAGCATCGTAGATGATTGAGTAAAGACGTATTTCGATACCTTCCTTCTCGGCAGTCTTGCGTGCGTAGGTAGAAGGACGAACCTGGAAACCTACGATGATAGCATTCGATGCAGCAGCCAGCATGACATCCGATTCGGAAATCTGACCGACAGCCTTGTGGATGATATTCACCTCGAACGATTCGGTCGAGAGTTTTATCAATTCGTCCGACAATGCCTCGATTGAGCCGTCAACGTCGCCCTTTACGATAATGTTTATCTGGTGGAAATCGCCGAGAGCCATACGACGGCCAATTTCACCGAGAGTGATATGCTTCTGCGTCCTGATGCTAAGTTCACGCTGCAACTGCAAACGCTTGTTGGCAAGGCTCTTGGCTTCCTGTTCGGAGTCGAGTACGTTGAACTTGTCGCCAGCCTGCGGAGCACCGTTGAGACCAAGTACGAGAACTGGAGTTGAAGGACCAGCCTCGGTAACCTTCTGGTTGCGTTCGTTGTACATAGCCTTTACACGACCTGTTGCACATCCTGCAAGCAGAATATCGCCCACATGCAAGGTTCCCGACTGAACTATAAGTGTAGCAACGTAACCACGCCCCTTGTCAAGCGACGATTCGATTACTGTACCTGTCGCATTCTTGTTAGGATTTGCCTTCAAATCAAGCATTTCGGCTTCGAGAAGAACCTTCTCTAGCAATTCCTCAATGTTGAGACCAGCCTTTGCCGAAATATCTTGCGACTGGTACTTACCGCCCCATTCTTCAACCAAGTAGTTCATATTTGCCAACGATTCCTTGATTTTGTCGGGATTAGCAGTTGGCTTATCTATCTTGTTGATAGCAAACACAATAGGAACGTTTGCTGCTGAAGCGTGGTTGATAGCCTCCTTCGTCTGCGGCATTATGTCGTCGTCGGCAGCGATGACGATGATTGCCACGTCGGTAATCTGTGCACCACGGGCACGCATTGCGGTAAATGCCTCGTGACCAGGAGTATCAAGGAAGGTTATCTTCTTGTCGTTGAGTTGTACGCTGTATGCACCGATGTGCTGTGTGATACCACCGGCTTCGCCTGCAACAACGTTGGTATGACGGATGTAGTCAAGCAACTTGGTCTTACCGTGGTCGACGTGACCCATAACGGTAACGATTGGCGGACGCGGAACCAAATCTTCCTCGCTGTCTTCGCTCTGCTTGATTTCGTCGAGGATTTCGGCGCTTACAAACTCAACCTGGAAACCGAATTCCTCTGCCACGATTGACATTGTTTCGGCATCAAGTCGCTGGTTGATAGAAACAAACAGACCAAGGCTCATACAAGTTGCGATGATTTTCGTTACAGGAACGCCCATCATTGTAGCAAGTTCGTTTGCCGAAACAAATTCGGTAACCTTTATGATCTTCTTTTCTGCTTCAATCCTTTCATTTTCCTCAGCACGACGCATCGAGAACAATTCGCGTTTTTCCTTACGGAACTTAGCGGCCTTGTTACCCTTGTTCTTGTTGGCTGTGAGTTTAGCAAGAGTTTCCTTTACTTTTTCCTGTATGTCCTCCTCGTTGATTTCAGGTTTCTTCGAAACAGGCTTTCCACCTTTCTTCTTCTTGCCTTCGCCCTTTTCGCCCTTCTTCGAGAAGTCGTTTGCGCCGCTTACCTTATTAATATCAACCTTAATGTTGTCGCGTTTGATACGTTTGCGCTTTTCCTTACGCTCGGCTTTTTCCTTCTCGCGGTTTTTCTGACGTTCTTCCTTGGCTTCCTTGCGGGCACGTTCTGCTGCTTCCTGCTTGCGCTCGTATTCACTGATGTCAATCTTACCGATAATGTTAGGACCCTGCAACTTTTCTACACGGGTCTTTATAAATTCGGGTTCAGGCTGAACCACAGGCTTTTCATCCTTTTCAACTTTTTCTTGTACAGGTTCTGGAGCCGGCTTAACTTCGGGAACGACAGGAGCCTGTTTCTTCGGTTCCTGCTTTGCTGTTGCAGCCTTCTTGCTTTGTTTCTGAGCCTCCTTAGCTTTCTTACGTTCTTCTTCCTTTTCGGCCTGGGTCTTTGGTTTAGGACGGGTTTTCTGGTTAATCTGGTCGAGATTTATAGTACCCAGCACCTTAGGACCATTAGCGTCGCCATTGCTTCCATCCTTCAACGGCTGTATTTCGTGTGGTTTTGGTTTAGGAGCCTTTTCTGCTTCGGGTTCTTCCTTTGCGGCAGGAGTTTCGGCTGTCTTTTCAATTTGCTTTGCTTCTTCAGCCTCTTTCTGAAGACGTTCCTTCTCCTTTGCTTCCTTTGCCTTTTCCGCCTCCTGTTTCTGCTTCTCAAGGTTCTGCTGTTTTTCGATGGAAATATTCAGCTCCTTGTTTTCCTTCGCCTTCTCGGTATCCTTGATGGCGGTCTCGTTCATAACTTTCGAGTCCTTGAACTTTTCGTCAAGCAGAGCCAACCATTCGGGTTGTACCTTCGCGTTAGGGTTGTTCTCAATTTCGACACCCTTGCTGGCGAGATATTCCACGATGGTTGAAGTCGCTACATTGTATATAGCAACTACGGCGCTTAATCTTTTGGGTTTCGTTTCCGACATATATTCTCCTAAATTACCTGTTTCTTTCTTTTTTGCGCGTTTTACTTGTTAAATTCAGCCTTCAAGATTCTAATTACATCGTCAATTGTTTCTTCTTCAAGGTCGGTACGACGAACGAGTTCGTCCTTGCTGAGTTCGAGTACGCTAAGTGCAGTGTCGCAGCCAACAGCCTTTAATTGGTCGATTACCCACTGTTCAATTTCATCGTTGAATTCGTCGAGGTCGATGTCCTCTTCCTGCGATACCCTGAATACGTCGATTGTGTAGCCCAACAACTGGCAAGCGAGTTTGATGTTGAGACCACCCTTACCGATAGCCAGCGAGACCTGGTCGGGATTCAAGTAAACTTCGACGCGCTTTTCCTCGTTGATAATCTTGATGGAAGAAATCTTTGCGGGGCTGAGGATTCGCTTTATGTACAACGGCATATTGGTCGTGTAGTTTACGATGTCGATGTTCTCGTTGTGAAGTTCGCGGACGATACCGTGGA
>CAJOEG010000022.1:13519-31817 GCA_905233405.1 uncultured Bacteroidales bacterium
CCTACACAAGCTCCAACCGGGTCAACGCGCTCATCGTATGATTCAACGGCAACCTTAGCTCTTTCGCCAGGGATACGTACAATCTTCTTGATTGTGATAAGTCCTGAATCACCAATTTCTGGAATTTCCTGTTCGAAAAGTCTTTCGAGGAACTTTTCGGAAGTACGCGAAATCTTTATGATTGGGCTTCCGTTCTTGAGTTCAACGCTGGAGATTACAGCCTTGAGTGTGTCGCCCTTGCGGTACTTGTCGCTAGGAATCTGGTCTTGCTTCGAGAGGAGAAGTTCTGTTCCTTCTTCGTCGCGGACAAGGATTTCGCGCTTCCATACCTGATAAACTTCAGCAGTGATAAGGTCACCTATTCTGTCCTTGTACTTGAGGTAGATGTTGTCCTTTTCACGTTCCATAATCTTTGCCTGAAGGTTCTGCTTCAGAGCGAGGATTGCACGACGACCAAAGTCCTGCAAGCGGATTTCGTCGGAATATTCTTCGCCAACTTCGTAGTCCTCATCTATTTTCTGGGCTTCCGACAGCGGAATCTTTGTGTATTTGTCCTCTATTTCATCGTAGTCGTCATCCTCGACAACAGTCCTTGTACGCCATATTTCAAGGTCACCAGTCTTGTCGTTTACAATTACGTTGAACTTGCTGTCTTCACCATACAATTTTACCAATGTTGATGAAAATACGTCCTTCATTACGCCAATCATCGTTGACCTGTCGATGTTTTTTAATTCCTTAAATTCGGCAAAGGTGTCAATTAAGTTTTCCTGTACTCCCATGGTAATCTTTATTTAAAGTCAATTACGCTTTTAACTGTTTTTATATTAATTCGTTCTATATCAAATTGTTCTGTTACGACTACCTTTTTGTTCGCTTCCTTTTTCACGGTGGCAGTCTCAATAGTTATGGTATTGTCGGACACTGCTTTAAGCGTTGCGACGATTTTTTCACCGTCGACATAAACGATTTCCACCTGCTTGCCGATATTCTTCAGGTACTGCTCCTTTACGCGGAAAGGATTTGTGAGACCAGGAGAACTTACCTCAAGCGAATAGTCTTCTTTTTCGCGGTCGAGGCACTCTTCGATGGCCTGACTTATGCGGCGGCACTCGTCTATTGTTATTCCATTCATATCGTCAACGTATATGGAAATATCGTTGGATACACTTACGGCAATATCCACAACAAACTGTGTTTCAGAAAGAAACCGTTTGCTTAAAACTTCTATATCTTCTTTCCTTATCAACGTCAGAAAATAAAACGGGAGGAATCCATCCCCCCTGTCCGTTCTAAAACCGCACAAAAGTACTGCTTTTTTCTGAAATAGCAAATTTTTTTTGGGGACTGAAAAGTGAAGTGCTATTAGCTTTTTCGTCTGCCTGTCTTCACGTACTTTCTATAAGTTCTTCATCACAATAAAAACAGTTAATGCAATGACAACCAGTATCGAAATTATCAAATATATAACTGCGTTTACTCTTGTTTTCTTGTCGTAGATATTGACTTTTTCTCCATTGAAGATACGTTTCTTGCCAAGTAACGATGCGGCGAGGAATATTCCAATTATTCCACCAGCAAAGGCAAATATATAACCGATAATTATTGTAAAGTAGCCGCCAAATTTTGGTTTACGGACTTCTTCAAGACGCTTCTGCCTATACGCTTCCACCACCTCGTTTGAAACGTGCTTGCCCCGTTTTTCAAGAAGTGCCTGAGCCATAGCCGAATCCTCTTCGCTCCACTCGTCTGGCTTCTTGATGACGTCAAGCAATTCCTCGTCGTTAAACTCGTTTAGCAGAGAGTTTTCCTCGCTGCCAGCATTACTTATCCATTCGGCGATGTGGCTGCGAAGTTCTGTCTGCGCACGTTCAAAATCGTCTTCGGCAACCATCAGCATAAACTTGTACTGCAATGCATCTTCGGCAACCTGTACGCCGTATGCCGTAGCCAATGTATTGTCGCTGATACTCTGCGGATTGTCAACCTTGTAGTCGATGTTGCTATCGTCGAGCACATCGGTAAAGAATTTCATGTCTTCCTCTTCGCGGAATACTCTTAAAAGTATGTAGTTCTTTTCGTCTTCCATTGTGATTATATTTGTTCGTTCCAGATTTCCCAAGCCTTGTCGGCCTGTTCGTACAACATTGTCAGTCCGTTTGCTGTCCTTGCCCCCTGCGCTTCGCATTTCTCCATAAACTTCGTCTTGCTAGGATTGTAAACAAGGTCGAGACAAGTGTGGTCGGCAGTAATGCCCTCGTATGGTATCTTCGGAAATTGCGACACGTTGGGAAACATTCCGACGGGCGTTGCATTTATTATCAGTTTGTAGTTTTGCAATGTTTTTGCTGTAAGTTTGCTGTACGGCAATTCGTCGAGCGTGGATGGCAGACGTGACACGTTTGTCGATTTTACACCCATTTCCGAAAGGACGAACTTTGCAGTTTTTGCCGAACCTCCGCTGCCGAGTATCAAAGCCTTGCATCCCGACGGAAGGTCAAGCATCTCGAAAGTCTTGTGCAACCCAAAGATGTCGGTGTTGTAGCCTTTTAGGTGAGTATAGTCGCCGTCGCGGGTAATCTTGATGACATTTACAGTGCCGAGTTTCAGAACTATGGGGTCGAGTTCGTCAAGGAAGGGAATGATTGTTTCCTTGTAGGGAGAAGTGACATTAAGCCCCACGAGCGACGGATTGCCGGCAATTATGTTTGTCACCTTCGATACTTCGGAGATTGGGAAAAGCGTGTATTTGCAGTTTGTGAGTCCGAGTTCCGCGAATTTCTTTGTGAAGTATTTCTGCGAAAGCGAGTGGCTCAGCGAGCCTCCTATAAGTCCGAATTGTCGTTTGCGTGCTGACATGAGTTTTTTTGTAATTTGAATTTGTTTCTATGCTTTTTCGTTTATTTTATCAGTCATTGTTTCAGTCTGTGCTATTACTGCCCAATGATTAGTTATTTAGTAGTTATACGATAATTTTTTATTATTTTTACTTTTTTTGATGCTTCTATGCTAGGTCCTTTGAATCCTTTAGGACGAATAAAACCAAAATAAGTGTAGGTAACATTTTCAATATCAACTTTTTTCACTAACATCCAATCATTCTCAGACGGGTTATATTTTGCCCATGATCTTCCTTCGTGATAATATATTTCTTCATTTATTTGATAATATCCATTTTTGTAATCTTTGTTGTTGGATTTATAAAAGTCAAAAAATAATATTGCACCTATGATTAATAATATCAATCCTCCATAAGCTATTTTTGGATATAACCCCTTTTTTGTTTGCTTTTTGTTAATATTATCTTTTAAGTCTTTCATATCAGACTAAACTTAGCATTCGCTATTTACTTCCTTTTCGACACCATCTTTCTTTTTACGCATTGCTATTGTTTCGGTAACAATTATCAGGACCGCACCTAATATTATAATAGATACGGCTATAAAGAATTCCGTATTAATCTCTGGCATTATGTTGTCTTTTGCCATTGGTAGCGCACCATTCTCATAAATTTTCCAAGGCCATATAATAGGAAGGCTTCCAACTATGAATCCAGTGAGAAGAGAAATTGTCATATCGTGATAGTGCTTGAAAATCCACGCTAATACGTGTGCGAACGCTACAATTCCGACAACTACGCCAATCATTACGGGTATAATTATTTTCATCGACTCGGCAAAATTATTAGTAAGCATATCTATTCCATTGATGACCAGTGAGTAATCACCCATAAGAACAAGTATGTACGACCCAGAAATTCCTGGCAGTATCATTCCGCTTGAACCAATTGCACCACAAAGCATCAAATAGAAGAAATTGTCGTTCTCTTGAGCAGTGGTTCCGAACGCAATCAGTAGCGAAACGCCAATTCCGATTGCGAAGGCCACAATTACACCAAAACTCCATTTCTTAATGGTCTTTCCAACATAGAAAATAGATGCTATAAGCAGTCCAAAGAAAAGAGCCCATATATATGTAGGATAGTTCTCGAACAGGTACTTGAACAGTTTGGCCACCGAAACCATTGCCACGGCTATTCCAAGAAGCACCTCGAATAGGAATACAAAATCGGTATGTTTTGCAAATTCCTTGAATTTTCCTGTAAACAGCAGTTTTATTGCTGTGAAATTAAACGATTTGAGAGAATTGATAAGTCTTTCAAAAATTCCTGTTATCAGAGCGATGGTTCCTCCCGAAACACCGGCAATCACGTTTGCTACTCCCATTGCCACGCCCTTGAAAAAATTCACAATAAAATTCTTCATCCTAATACTTTATAATCTTTGTCGTTGCCGAACTGCCGTCGTGGAATATTGCTAAAACGAAGTAAATCCCATCTTCGGACTGTTCGATATTAATTTCTGCAAAGTTAGTTACCTTTTCTATATAAAAAGTTTTCTCGCCGAGAATATTGAAAACCGAGATTGAAATCATCGTCTTGCTGGACGTAATACTTGTTGTGCCAGTGGTTGGGTTGGGATATACCGACAACTGGGGAACATATTTTTCTGCATTAGCCGTTTCCAATGGACTTAGACACGATTCGAAATCGCAATGCCCAGCCCAGATTGCCTCTGCAAAGTATGGACAGTCGATAAACGGGTTGCGGTTATGCTGTTTTGCATATATGGCATTGTTGCGGTCGATTTCCTTCTGCGAAACGGGGTCGTTATAGTGCCATTGCAGCAACATCTGCAATGCCCACGGCTTGAGTTTGCTGCCTTCGAACATTGATTCTGAAGTCTGACCGAGGTTTCTGTTCTTGTAGCACACGCTCATATAAAAATATGTACGGGCAAGGTCGCCCTTGTACTCGTCGATTGGCTCAAATACAGTTCCCGAATATCCCGAAACCGAGCAAGGACCTATTTTGCTGCCGTTTCCCGATGTGTAGGTAGGATTAGAAACCTTGCCTAGAGGTAGATTTCCTCGCTTGTTGTTCACCCAGCCGTCAGTAGGATAAATGTGGAAAAGGTCGGTTTTCATTGGCGTACTGTCACTAAACCAGCTTTGAGGCACGGTGTGTTCGCGGTTGTAGCAGTCGCATTCTTGTCTATAGTTGCCACATTGGTTTGTTCCAGGGGTGAAGTTGCAGTTGGAATATATGTCCCATATTTTGCCATTGTCATTCAAGTCTGTCTGGTAGTATGCTGACCATAGTTCGCTGTAGCTCAGGGCGGTATGTGACGAAATGATAGTATAGAGTTTCTGTCGCAGTTCCTCGCCGCAAAGGTCGCGTGCCGAATCGTAGTAACCGCTAGGCATTTGGGCATACGACACTACTGTACAAAGGAACGTTATGATAATCAGAACTATTTTCTGTATTTTCATCAGTTATATTTTTGTGCAAAGGTAATGGATAATTGATAACCAACAAAGAATAATTAATATCTGTAAGTTATACACGCAACATTTCTATAGGTTGAATCATCGAATCTTCTCTGCGATTTCCTCTATTATCTTTGGATAATATTCGTACTCAAGTTTATGCACCTTGTTGGCTATGTCGTCGGGTGAGTCGGAAGGACTTACTTGCACTTTTGCCTGGAAGACTGTGTTGCCTTTGTCGTAGTTGCCATCGATGAGGTGGATGGTTATTCCGGTTTCGGTTTCTCCGCTTTGTTTTACGGCTTCGTGTACGTGCATTCCGTACATCCCTTTTCCTCCGAACTTAGGCAGCAGGGCAGGGTGTATGTTGACGATTCTGTTGGGGTATTCTTTTATAAGGTATTCGGGGACTAGCCAGAGGAAGCCGGCAAGGACGATGAGGTCAATCTCGTTTTTGCGGAGGTATTCCATTATTTTTTCCCCGTCGTTGAAATCGGCTCGGTTGAATGTCAAGGAGTCGAGGTTTAGGCGTTTTGCACGCTCAAGTACGAAGGCATCGGGCTTGTTGCATAGTACACAGACGGGTTTTGCTGTGGTTTTTCCGTTGAAGTAATTTGTGATATTTTCGACGTTAGTGCCTGAACCAGAAGCGAATAGCGCTATTCTTATAGTTTTGTTCATAGTTTTGTCCTTTATGTTTGATTATCAGTGCAAAGTACGACAAAAAAAATGGCATGGGCAAAAAAGAATCAAAAAAGTTTGACTATCTGAAATGTATTTTGTTATTTTGCGGCGATTTTTTAAAGTGTATTTTTATTAACTTAAATTAATGTTTTATGTCAGACATTGCATCTAGAGTAAAAAGTATTATAGTAGAAAAGTTGGGTGTTGACGAAGCAGAAGTAACACCAGAAGCAAGTTTCATTCAGGATTTGGGCGCTGATTCGCTGGATACTGTAGAATTGACAATGGAATTTGAAAAGGAATTCGGCGTTGAAATTCCGGATACTGAGGCCGAAAATCTCACAACTGTAGGAGCAGCAATCGCCTACATAGAAGCACATATAAAATAATATATGGAGCTAAAGAGGGTAGTCGTAACAGGAATGGGCGCAATATCGCCCGTAGGGCTGACCTGTCTCGAAACGTGGAACAATGTTAGGGACGGTGTCAGTGGCTCTGCTCTTATCGACTCCTACGACACCTCTTCTTCTAAAACAAAGTTTGCTTGCACGGTAAAGAATTTCAATCCAGAGGAATACTTTGACAGAAAGGAACTCCGCAAGCTTGATAGGTTCAGCCAGTTTGCCATTGTCGCTTCCGACGAGGCCATAAAGGACAGTGGCGTTGATTTCGACAAGGTTGACAGGACTAGGGCTGGAGTTGTTTGGGCATCAGGAATCGGTGGGTCAAACACAATTTTTGGTGAAATCATCGACTACACAAGCAGTGCGGTTTCTCGTTTTTCACCATTCTTTATTCCAAAGATAATATCGGATATAGCGGCTGGAACTATTTCCATCAAATATGGTCTGATGGGACCTAACTACAATACCGTTTCGGCGTGCGCATCGTCGGCAAATGCCATAATTGATGCTACCAACCTTATACGGCTTGATATGGCCGATATGATTGTTATCGGTGGTTCGGAAGCCTCTATAAACGAAGTGGGTATGGAAGGTTTCCAGTCGATGCAGGCAATATCTAAGAACAATGATGAGTATCAGACCGCTTCGCGTCCATTCTGTGCGACCCGTGATGGTTTTGTAATGGGTGAAGGCGGATGTGCTCTGGTGCTCGAGGAGTATGAACACGCTGTAAGACGCGGTGCAAAAATCTATGCAGAAATAGCTGGCGTTGGTCTTTCCGCCGATGCATATCATATTACAGCTCCGCATCCTGATGGACTTGGCGGCATGATAGCGATGAACAACGCACTCAAGAATGCGGGAATAGCACCCGAAAAGATTGACTACATTAATGCTCACGCCACATCGACGCCAATAGGCGATGTGCCAGAAATCCTTGCTATCCAGAAAGTCTTCGGCGAACACGCGTACAAGCTCAACATCAGTTCCACAAAGTCGGAAATCGGACATCTGCTCGGTGCCGCAGGGGCAATCGAGTCGATGTTCTGCATTTTCGCAATAAACGAGGGCGTGGTACCTCCTACAATAAACCATAAGCAATTTGATGAAAAGATTGACCGCAACCTCAACCTAACATTGCATAAGGCGCAAAAGCGTAACGTTGATTATGCAATGTCTAACGCATTCGGTTTCAGCGGACACAATACTTCCATCATCTTCAAAAAAATGGACAAGTAATGTTTCTATCCTTTCTTTTCAAGAAGAAAAATCCCAAGGACGAAAAACTAAAAAGACAGCTTGAAGAGATAATTGGCTTTAAGCCAAAGGAATTGCTGTATTACAAGATGGCTCTCCGCCATTCGTCGGCAAACAAGAAGCAGAAGGAAATACGTTATAACAATGAGCGTCTTGAATTTCTTGGCGATTCGGTAATAAGCACGGTGGCGAGTGCAATGCTGTACGAAAAATACCCGAATGCCCCCGAAGGCATACTTTCAGTGCTGCGTTCAATGCTGGTAAGCCGCAAGAGCCTTAACCGTGTGGCTTCCGAATTGGGATTAATCCGGTTGATGCAGTACAAGGAAGGCAAGAACAATGAAATCAAGAACATTACTGGCAATTCATTCGAGGCATTGGTCGGTGCAATATATTTCGACAAGGGATATGCTGCCTGTGAAACCTTTGTAAATAAGATATTTGACAAGTATTTCGATGTCGCAAACCTGATGAAGCACAACAGCGACTACAAGTCGCGATTGCTCCAGTATTCGCAGAAGGAAAAGTTTGTCCTCGTGATTGACACATTTGAAAGTATGGAAGCCTGCGAAAAGCAGTATCATTTTGAAACTGAAATTTGCATCGACGGCAAGTTTGTGGCAACAGGTAAGGGCTGGACGAAGAAGGAGGCCGAGCAGATGGCATCATTGTCGGCTCTAAAATATCTCGGCAGAGAATAAATTGTAAACCGTTGATTTTTAGGACATAGACAAATCTCTATTAGGAGAGAAGATTTGCTTTTGTAAAAAAGTTTTTAGTATTAGCAAAATAAGTGCTAACTTTGTCACAATTTTTAAATGCGTAGAATGAAGCAAAAGACAATAGCTGGCGCAGTAAGATTAAACGGAAGAGGTTTGCACTTCGGGAAGGAGTCGACATTGACGGTAATGCCAGCCGAACCAAATAGCGGATATGTGTTTGTAAGAACAGACTTGGAAGGCTGTCCGCGTATAAGTGCTATTGCTGATAATGTTAATGAGACATCAAGGGGTACCACAATAGAGGAGAATGGAGTTTCGGTAAGCACAATCGAACATTTGATGGCAGCCACATACGCTATGGGTATCGACAATGCAGAGTTCCGCGTAGATGGTCCAGAAGTTCCTATACTTGACGGAAGTTCACGCTTTTATGTCGAGGCTTTTTCTAAAGTTGGAACAAAGGAGCAGGATGCCGAACTTAAGGTTTTGAATGTTGACGAGCCGATAAGTTTCTCCAACGGAAAAGGTACAGAAATCACACTTTCACCAGCCAATAATTATTCAGCGAAGGTTGTTGTCGATTATGGCACTGCTTTGCCGACGCAAACTGCAGAACTTTCAAATCTAGCCGATTTTGCTTCAGAAATAGCAAACTGCAGGACATTCGTGTTTCTTAGTGAAATCGAGGTTCTGCTCAAGATGAATCTCATAAAGGGAGGTGACCTCGATAATGCTATTGTGGTAGTTGACAAGGTGTTGCCGCAGAGCGAGTACGACCGTATTGCTGCATTGTGCGGAAAAGAAAGCATAAAGGTACAGGAGAGTGGAATTTTGAATACTTTGAAACTTCAGTTCGACAACGAGCCTGCGCGTCATAAGTTACTCGACATAATAGGCGACCTTGCCTTGTGCGGTTTCCGCTTTAATGCAAGAATTGAGGCTGTTCGCCCAGGACATTCCGCCAATACGCAGTTATCAAAGAAATTAAGACAATATTTTTTACAAAAACGATAAACAAATTGGATATGAATCAACCATTAGCATTTGTTCATCCATCGGCGAAGATTGCAGAAAACGTCATAATAGAACCATTTGCATATATAGAAAAAAATGTTGAGATAGGAGAGGGAACTTGGATAGGTCCGCATACAACCATATTGGAAGGCGCAAAAATCGGCAAGAACTGCAAGATATTTCCTGGCGCAGTAGTCGCTGCAATTCCTCAGGACTTGAAATTCAAGGGAGAAAAAACTACAGCCGAAATCGGTGACAATACAATGATTCGCGAATGCGTTACCATAAGCCGCGGAACTTTGGCTAAAGGTCGCACCATAATCGGGTCCAACTGCTTGATAATGGCATATTGCCACGTGGCACACGACTGCGTTGTAGGAAACAATGTGATACTTGTAAACGGTGCAACTCTTGCTGGCGAAGTCGTTGTTGACGACTATGCTATTTTAAGCGCAAATACCCTTGTGCATCAGTTCTGCCATATTGGTGCGCATACAATGTTCGCAGGCAATTCGTTGGTAGGCAAGGATGTTCCGCCGTATATCCGTGCTGCAAGAAATCCGCTGGCATATTCGGGCGTAAATTCGATAGGATTGCGTCGTCGTGGTTTTACCAACGAAATGATAAACAACATTCAGGATGTTTATAGGGTTCTTTATAATAAGGGTTTGAATGTTACTCAGGCGTTGGAATACATTGAAAACGAACTTCCTGCAACAAAGGAGCGTGACGAAATAGTACTTTTCCTGAGAAACTCGAACAGGGGAATCATCAGGGGCACTGGCGAAAAGGAATAATAAAATCAAAAGAGGCGGTCAACTGGTCGCCTCTTTTGTTAAATCACTCAAAATCGCACTCCAATTCCGCCTTTTATCAGCGCATCCATTCCGATGTTTGTCTCTATAACTCCAAAGATATGTTCATTTCCGACTCTAATCCCGATAGGAGTGAGGTTTAATCCCAGTATTGTCGAAGATGTTGAGTTCGCCTTGTTGGTGTCTGATAGGTTTGTTATTCCGATGTCAAATCCTGAATACAACTTTACATATTTTTTGTTCAGGTAGGTGACCTGTACGCTCGGCATTAGGGATATTGTTGATGTGTAATATTTGTTTACGACTCCAGTACTATCGGTAATAGTTGTACTAAGTCCTTCGTAGACAAACTTTGCACCTGGCCGGAACCATTTGTTTACCTGATAGTAGTAGTCGATACCGTATGTGCCGATGAACTTTGTGTCGGTTCCTCTGTGTGAAAAACTATTTCCAATGCCCTCAATGAGTACTTTGAATAAATCGAATACAGCACCGAATCCAGATATTGTTCCTGCACTCACTGATATTTCATTACGAGGAGCCATATCAAGTGAGTATGTATTGGTTTCAGGTTCCTGTATATAAATTTTGCTTGTGGTAGAATCTTGCTCCTGTCCAACCGCAAAGAATGGTATTATTGTTAATGTTATGATTGCCAGTGCGATAACTTTTACTTTTCTCTTCATATCAATTCCTCCAAAATTATTGTTGGTATATCTTTTCAAAAAGTGTTCCATTATTTTTTTTGCAAGTTTACAACATATTTGTCAATACAAGGCATTAATAACAATTTTTAGCATAAAATTTATAAGTTTTCATTAGGTTTATTTTTGTAGTAGTTGTTGTCAAATTGAAATAAAAGTGATAATTTTGCGCGATTAATAGAATATGGCATAAAAATGAATTACGCTTTAGTAACAGGCGCATCGCGAGGCATAGGAAGGTCCATTTCCAAGAGACTGGCAAAGGACGGTTTCTGTGTTTTGCTGAATTACTGCTCGAACCATGCTGCCGCTCAGGAAACCTTGTCGGAAATAGAAGCCGAAGGCGGACATGCCGAATTGCTTCCGTTCGATGTGAGCAACGAGGCATCGATGGACGAGGCTCTGGAAAAATGGGCAGCCGCACACCCCGACGATTACATATCTGTGCTGGTGAACAACGCTGGCATCCGCATGGACAACCTTATGGTGTTTATGCAGGACGAACAGTGGCACAAGGTAATCGACACTTCGTTGAACGGATTTTTCTATGTTACACGCCGCCTTGTAAAGGATATGATGACGCACAGGTACGGTCGTGTCGTTAATGTGACTTCGCTGTCGGGACTGAAAGGTTTGCCTGGTCAGACCAACTATTCGGCTGCAAAGGCCGCCATCATTGGTGCTACCAAGGCTCTCGCTCAGGAAGTGGCTCCGCGTAAGGTTACCGTGAACGCTGTTGCTCCCGGATTCATTGCTACCGATATGACAAAGGACTTGAACGAGGCCGACCTCAAGAAGATGATCCCTGTAGGACGCTTCGGAAAGCCCGAGGAAGTGGCTTCGCTGGTGTCGTTCTTGGCTTCGGCAGAGTCGTCCTATATCACGGGCGAGGTTATTTCAATTAATGGAGGTCTTTACACTTAAAGCTTAAAGAATAAATTTATGAGCAATCGTAGAGTTGTCGTTACTGGAACTGGAATATGGTCGTGCTTGGGAACTTCTTTGGAAGCAGTGAAGAAGTCGTTGTATGAAGGACATTCTGGAATTGGCATCGCGCCGGAACGAATAGAGATTGGTTACCAGTCGGCTCTGACTGGAATTGTGGAACGTCCTGTTTTGAAGGGCATTCTCGACAGAAGGCTCCGCGTTGGGCTTTCGGAAGAGGCCGAATACGCATATATGGCAAGTCGTGAGGCATTTGCAAATGCTGGAATTTCGGAAGAATACATGCTCGAAAACGAAATCGGCGTATTGTTCGGAAACGATTCATCGGCAAAGGCTGTTGTCGAGTCCGAAAAGATTATGGAAGAGAAAAAGGATTCGTCGTTGCTGGGTTCAGGATGGATATTCCAGTCGATGAATTCAACCGTCAATATGAACATGAGCACCATTTTCCATTTGCGCGGTATAAATTTCACCGTAAGTGCTGCATGTGCAAGCGGTTCGCACGCCATAGGACTTGGGTATATGTTCATCAAGCAGGGCTTACAGGATATGGTTTTGTGCGGTGGTGCACAGGAGACCAACCATTACAGCATGGCTTCGTTCGATGCTTTGGCTGCTTTCTCGAAACGGATGGACTGTCCTACCGAGGCTTCTCGTCCTTTCGACCGCGACCGCGACGGCTGCATTGGTGCTCGAAGAATACGAACACGCAAAGGCTCGTGGCGCTAACATTCTCGGCGAGGTTGCCGGTTATGGTTTTTCTTCAAACGGCGTTGGCATCTCGCAGGCAAGCGATGCCGGCAGTTTGTTGGCTATGACAAGGGCTATGACCGATGCAAAGGTTGCTGCCGACGACATCGACTATGTAAACGCACACGCAACTTCCACTCCGCAGGGCGATGCTGCCGAAGCAATGGCTCTTGGCAAGGTGTTCGATGGCAAGCGCACATGGATAAGCTCCACCAAGTCGATGACAGGACACGAATGCTGGATGGCTGGTGCAAGCGAAATAGTATATTCGTTGCTTATGATGCAGAACAATTTTGTCGCTCCGAACATCAATTTCCATAATCCGGACGAATACAGCAGGTCGCTCAAGATAGCTCGAGAAACTATCAATATGCCGATAAATACCTTGCTTAGCAACTCGTTCGGTTTTGGAGGTACGAATTCGGCATTGGTAATCCGTAAATTGTAATAAATTTTAATTTTTATTTTATAATTATGAAGAATATAGTATTGGTAATTTTTGCAGTTTTAGCAGGTGTTACAATTGCAACGGCTAAGCCCGATGTAACTGTTATCAAGGGTTCTCTCGTAGAGTTGAGAAAATCGAATGCTAAAATGTTTGTTCGTTGGGATTACACCAACAGCACAATTGAGGGAAAGGAAGTTAATGCTTATTTGAAGGAACGTGGCGATGACTGGGTTCGCGACTACGATGCCGAAATAACAAGAGCTGAAAGCAACTTCAAGGAACGTTTAAACGATGAGTCAGGCGATGTTCAGGCAATAAACGATGAAGCTTCTGCCGAATATACTATCGTTATGAAAGTTAAAGATTTCGACTATGGCATAACAGGCTTGTCGGTGGCAATAGGCTTTGGTGCTGGCGATTCGCATCTTTCAGGCACTATGGAGATTTACAAGAAAGGTCAGTCGGAACCGATTGCCGTTCTTGATGTTGACGGTGTTCCTGGTGCTGGTTTCGGCAACGAAATCCGTCGTGTAGAGGCTTACCGCGAATTGGCTGAAAACTTGGCTAAACTTATTAAGAAGGCTAAATAACAATGGACTTATTTCCAGAATTAGAGAAAAAATACACAAAAGAGCAACTTTCTGCACGCGAGGCCCAGCGTCAGGCCGAATGGATTGCTTGGGGACCGATAGTTTTCCAGGCATCGAGGCTGATGGTGAAGTTCGGAATTCTCGACTTGCTCCGTGATAGCAACGATGGAATGACGCAGGAAGAAATCGTAAAGGCTACAGGTTTGTCGCCATACGCCGTAAAGGTGCTGATGGAAGCATCGCTGTGCATCGGTACCGTGCTGGTTGACAAGGATACCGACAGGTTCAGCATTTCGAAGACCGGCTGGTTCCTACTTACCGACAAACTTGTACGCGTAAATATGGACTTCAACCACTATGTAAATTACGAAGGCTGGTTCAAGCTCGAGGAGTCGCTTCTCGAAGGCAAGCCCGCAGGGCTGAAGCATTTCGGCGATTGGCCAACAGTTTACGAAGGCTTGTCGCAGTTGCCCGAGCAGGTACAGAAAAGCTGGTTTGGTTTCGACCATTTCTATTCCGACAATTCGTTTGCGCAGGCTTTGGAAATTGTATTTTCAAACAAGACGAAGACTTTGCTCGATGTCGGTGGAAATACAGGTCGCTGGGCGTTGCAGTGCGTAGGTCACGACGATGATGTAAACGTTACGATAATGGATTTGCCGCAGCAGTTGGAGATGATGCGCAAGTTCACGTCTGGTCAGAAAGGTGCCGACAGAATCAATGGTTACGGCATAAATCTCCTCGACGACAATGCTCCGTTCCCAACCGACAAGCACTACGATGCTATATGGATGAGCCAGTTTCTCGACTGTTTCAGCGAAAAGGAAATTCTCAGCATATTGTCGCGTGCTGCAAAGATTATGGACAGCGAAAGCCGTGTCTATATAATGGAAACATTCTGGGACAGGCAGAAATATGAGCCTGCAGCATTCTGCCTTACGATGACAAGCCTTTATTTCACGGCAATAGCCAATGGAAACAGCAAGATGTATCATTCCGAAGATATGGCAAGGCTTGTGCGCGAAGCAGGAATGGAGGTAGAGAAGATTCATGACAACCTAGGTCATGGACATAGTATTATGATTTGTAAAAAATGTAAGTAAAAAAATATGAACAGACAGGAAATTGAAGAAATAGTAAAGAACTTTTTGGTTGAGGATTTGGAACTCGACGAGTCGAAGATAAAGCCCGAAGCAAGACTGAAGGAAGACATTGGCATCGACAGCCTCGACTTTGTTGACATAGTGGTAATCGTAGAGAAGAAATTCGGTTTCAAGATTAAGCCCGAAGAATTGACAAACGTTAAGTTGTTCAGCCAGTTCTGCGACTATATAGAGAAAAAGATTAACGCCTGATCTATGCAGGAACCGTCCCATAACCAGTGGTCCGGCAAGACAGACGGGACACCGTGGATGCAAAACGCTCTTATAGGCATATATCGTTATATGCCTTTGTTCGTGCTATACGGGGTTATGGCTCTTGTTGTGCCGTTCTATATGATTTTCAACAGGAGAGGCTACAAGTCGATGTATTCTTTCTTCAGAAAACGTATGGGTTACGGACCGTTTAAGTCATTCTTTTCGGTCTATGGTAACCACTACAATTTCGGGATGGTAATCCTTGACCGCTTTGCTGTTTATGCTGGCAAAAAGTTCGACGTTACTGTTGAAGGACAGGAATTGTTCGACAACCTTGAGAGTTCTGAAAAGGGTTTCATAATGCTTAGTTCGCACGTCGGTTGCTACGAGTTGGCTGGCTATTCGCTGGTGTCGAAGCACAAGACTTTCAATGCCATTGTTTATGCTGGCGAGTCGCAGGCGATAATGA
Source organism: uncultured Bacteroidales bacterium (assembly GCA_905233405.1). Classification (GTDB taxonomy): domain Bacteria; phylum Bacteroidota; class Bacteroidia; order Bacteroidales; family ML635J-15; genus Bact-19. The sequence continues at coordinate 29,008 of CAJOEG010000022.1, forward strand.
AGAACCGCGACAGGATACTACGCGAACACAATATGCGGATGATTCCGGTAATGGGCGATATGAGCCACCTGTTTGCCATAAATGCTGCCTTGGACAACAACGAGATTCTCAGTATGCCGGCCGACAGGCTTTTCGGTTCAAGCAAATCGGTGACATGCAAGTTCTTTGGCGAGGATGCAAAGTTTCCGAAAGGTGCCTACGCTCTGGCAAAGGCAAAGGACGTAAAGATGCTTGCCGTTTTCGTAATGAAGGAAAAGGCGAAGAAGTATCACGCATACGTCAGGGAAGTTGCCGACGCAAATGGTTTCGCCACCGAACTTGAACAGATTGTGAGAAAGTATCCTAAGCAGTGGTACAATTACTTCGATTTTTGGAATCAGGGATGAAAGAAGAAGAGATTGACATATTAACGCTTATTCCGCAGCGACCGCCGTTTGTGATGGTTGACCGTCTGTTGTATTTCGATACGCAGACGACAATCACCGAATTTGAGGTTCGTGCCGACAATATTTTCATCGATGACGGAAAGTTGTCGTCGGAAGGCATTGTGGAAAACATTGCGCAGACATGTGCCGCCCGTATGGGCTATATCAGCCTGTTGTCGAATACGCCGGTGAAAGTCGGTGTAATAGGTGCCATTAGCAATATGGCGATAAATTTTCTGCCGCAATGCGGAGCAAAACTCACTACACGAATCGACCTGCTTGAAGAGGTTTTCCAGATGACACTTGTAAATGCCCAAGTGACTGTAGGCGAAGACGTTGTGGCTTCCGCAAATATGAAAATTGCATTAACAGACATTGAAGCAGCAAATTGAAATGAAAGAACTTAGTGCTACAAAAAATATTGATGTCAGGTTCAGCGAAGTGGATTCGATGAACATCGTATGGCACGGCAGCTATATGCTCTACTTCGAGGATGCACGCGAGGAGTTCGGCCGCAAGTTTGGACTCGACTATCTGACGATTTACCACAACGGGTATTATGCACCGCTGGTTGATATTTCGTTCAAATACAAGCGACCGATAATCTACGGAATGAAGCCGAGCATAACAATACATTACCGTCCTACCGATGCTGCCAAGATAGTCTTCGACTACGAAATCAACAATCCTGAGGACGGAAGTTTGCTGGCTACAGGACGTTCGGTGCAGGTGTTTATGGATTTGCAGTACAATCTGGTTCTGTTGAATCCCGAATTTTACGAAGAATGGAAGAAAAAATGGTTGTAAAGATTTCGGATAATATCGTATCGCCCTTGGGCTTGACATCCGAGGAAAACTATTCCGCAGTGAAGGCTGGACAGTCGCGGTTGTCACGCTACGAAGGTAAATGGAATTTGCCAGAGCCCTTTGTTGCATCGCTGATTGACAGGGAGAAAATCCAAGTTGACGGGCATTATACATTTTTTGAGCAGATTGTCATCAAGTCGGCTTCTACCGCTATTGCCGAGGCTGGAATAGACCCCGCTTCGCCTCGTGTAATATTCGTTCTTTCTACGACCAAGGGCAATGTATATCTGCTTGATAATGGGATTACGGATTTTCCCGACGAACGGGTGCTGCTTGGTGTTACAGCCGATGTGGTAGCAAGGCATTTCGGCAATCCTAACAAACCTGTTGTGGTGTCAAATGCTTGCATATCAGGAGTTTGCACACAGATAGTGGCGATGAGGCTGCTGGAGCGTGGCGCATACGATTATGCAGTGGTTGTTGGTGCCGATATGCAGTCGCCTTTCATTGTTTCCGGATTCCAGTCGTTCAAGGCTCTGTCGCCCGAACAGTGCAAGCCTTTCGATGCTTCGCGCCGTGGACTTAACCTTGGCGAAGCCGCTGCAACTATGGTGCTTGGCACAAAGGAAACTGATGGCTGCTGGAAATTGGTGCGTGGTGCTATCCGCAACGACGCAAACCATATTTCGGGTCCGTCGCGTGTTGGCGAAGGTTCGTATCGCGCACTGAAGTATGTCCTTGGCGATTGCCCAGCCGACGAAATTGCTTTTGTAAATGCTCACGAACGACGAGATGGAATCCATAGCCGTCGAACGGGCTGGTTTGCTTGATGTTCCGGTAAATAGCCTGAAGGGTTATTTCGGACATACTATGGGAGCGGCTGGTGTTCTCGAGTCGATACTCTCGATGCGCGCCCTCGACGACAATACAATATTGCCGACACGAGGCTTCGAAAACCTTGGTGTAACGCATAATGTTAAGGTTAGCAACACAATAGGACATACAGAGAAGAAGTCGTTTATAAAGTTGCTGTCGGGTTTTGGCGGTTGCAATGCGGCACTGCTTTTCAGAAAGGAGGAACAGAAATGAAGCATTTTGTAGTTTTGAACGACAAGTCGGTGATGGTTGACGGCGTGCCGATGCAACTTGAGAATCAAGGTATGGCAATGCTTAACGATGTCTATAGAAGCAAAATAGGCGACTATCCAAAGTTTTTCAAGATGGATGCCCTGTGCAAGGTCGGCTTTATCGCATCCGAGTTGCTTCTGAAGGCTGAAACCGATGGCGAAATTAGTCAGCGCAAGGCTCACGGGACTTCGAGCCGTGCTGTTTTGCTGTTCAATAGGAGCGGTTCTCTCAATGCCGACACAAAATATCAGGCGACAATACAGGAGGCCGACAACTTTTTCCCAAGCCCTGCGATTTTCGTCTATACTTTGCCCAATATTGTTACTGGCGAAATAGCGATTCGCAATCTTTATTATGGCGAAACCAACTTTATCGTCCTTGACTGCATGGACTTGCATACGATAGCCGAGCAAATAGCAAACGCATTTCAGGACAGCGAAACCGAATCTG
>CAJOEG010000023.1 GCA_905233405.1 uncultured Bacteroidales bacterium
TACCTCGCTGCAACTTTTGCATCTCAAACTGATTGAAAAGCGGAACACATACTGGAGCTTCCATACCCTTAGTAAGCACAAGTGCGACAAATTTTGTCGTATCGTTTTCGGTAAAGTTTGAAAACTCAATAGCCACATCATTGGGCTTGAGTGAATTTTGTACCTCTTTCCAGTCAATCTTAATAAAGTGTGTGACATCACCGAACTCTTTGCAGTTTTCCATTATGTGGCGTTCCATCTTCTGAATTTCGTTTTCCAGCGAATCGCAATTGTAAATACGCTCTGCAATAGGCTTTTCTAATTCTTTGTTCAACTGCAAGTGCATAGTTTTCATCGTTTCATATTCTGAAATCAGTGATTTGTTTTTGCTTCCCATAATAGTGTTGGTGAGGCTTATTTCTGATGCGAGTAGCAAGCCTTTGGTAATTAGTTCTGTGTCGTATGATGTTTTTGTCGCAAGTGTATCGTGTGGAGCATGGTACATATACTTTATGTTGTACGTATAATATTTATTGTTAGACTCCCAATATGCTTCGCGCTCGTGTGAAGTCATAAAGGAAAAATTTCTTATCATGTTATCTTTTAATATCTTAGTAGCATTTCTGTTTTCTATTATACAGTTTTGATAATCTCCCATATTATAATAAACCAAACCTTTATTATGTTGGTATAATGCATATTTGGATTGCTTTTCCCCCAGTGTATTCTTAGTTATATTCAATCCTTGTTCAATATATTTCAAAGCATTTTGATAGTCGCCTATGTCATTGTACACTAGTCCAATACTGCTATAATTATAGGCGCAATTTGGATGTTCAGGACCTATTGTTTTCTCTTTAATCGACAATGATTGTAGTTGATATTTTAAAGCGTTCTGATAGTCGCCCATATCGTGATATGTATTACCTATGTTATGTAGCAACATCGCATAATCGGGATTGTCTTCTCCATTAATCTTCTTTTGTATTTCTATTGCTTTCAACTGATATTTTAAGGCATTCTGAAGATCGCCTGTTTCGGAATATATGACACTCACATTATTCAGCAATATATCATAAAAAGGATGCTCCTCACCATAATATTTTTCCAGTATCTCCATTGCGCGGAGATCATATTTTAAAGCATTCTGATAATCGTTCATATAGTAACATATAATACCTATATTTCCCAAAGACCTTATATGGTCTGGATGTTTTTCGTCCAAAATCTTTTCTCTGATCTGTAATGCCTCTAAGTGATATTTCAAAGCATTTTGATAATCTTCTATATACGAATACATTAGACCAATATTATTTAGTGATGCAGCATATAGAGGATCATCTTCCCCTACAATATTTTTTCTTATTTCTTTTCCTTGTAAGTAATATTTCAAAGCATTTTGGTAATTGCCCATTCTGGAATATACATGAGCAATATCACTTAAAATAGCTGCATAATATAGATGGTTTTCTCCGAAAAGTCTTTTCCTAATATCTTTCGACTGAATAAAACATTTTAAAGCCTCATTATAATTGCCTAGCTTATTATAAATCCAACCAGTATTTAGCAAAGTCGTTGCATAATGGATATTATTCCCATTTTCGATATCTTTAGTCAATTCTGCAGCTTGGTTATAAAGTTCAAAAGCCTCGCTGTATTTGCTTTCGTCATATAATCCATCTCCAATTTTGTTAAGCGAATCCGCCTTGTGGAATATGGCTACTGTGTCGGCTTGGGCGAAAGCGACATTGCACAGGAGTGCGAGGAATGTGATTGTTAGTATTTTCTTCATATCGTTTAAGTTTCTTGGTTTATATGTTTCTATGCCTGCGGCGTTTCTGTTGAGACGCGCCATGGCACGTCTTTACAATGGCTGCGGCGTTTCTGTTGAGACGCAAAATTTTGCGTCTGTACATATGGCTTTGAGCCTTTTTGCCAATTATATCGTAAATTCTTTTGCATCGTTCAAATTTTCAAATCGTAATTCATAAATCAATTTTCGTTTCCATCCAGCATAATGAATGCAGCCCAATACCTTGAGTTTCCGAATCCTGCGGTTGTCTTTACCTTGTTTTGCGCTGCGAGGAAGGCTTCGCGCTTGGTCATTCCATTGGTTAGGTTGGTGTAGAATTCGGTCATCATCAGTAAGGTAGCATTGTCGTCCACAGGCCAGAGGCTCATGATTATGGTACGCGCACCAGCCTTTTTGAAGCCGCGTTGCAGGCCGAAAACGCCTTCGTCGGTAATTTCTCCCAAAGCCGTCTGGCAGGCTGAAAGCACAACCATATCGGTCTTGCGCAAGTCCATAAGGCTGATTTCCTTGGCGGTCAAGATGCCGTCCTCGATGCCATCTGGAAGAGGAAGGTTCTGCCAAGCGTAGTTGGCTCCCGAAAGCAAAAGTCCCGACTGCAAGAGCGTCTGGTCGCCCGACAATTTTTTGTCGGTGGGCAGGAAGAATCCGTGGGTTGCAATGTGCAAGACAGAAATATTTTCGCCCGACAATGCCTTGAAAGATTCCTCGTTTGCCTGCGAACCTTCGTAAAGCGTGGTTTTTACCTTCTTGTTTTTCTTCAACGTGCCGATAATGTTTTCGACTTCGGTCTTGGTGCCGGGCAGATAGTTGAGTCCGTCGTGGTCTTGGTCCTTGTTGAGTTCGGCAAACGAATTGTAAGATGCGCTTCGTGTGGCGTACCTATTGCTTTCCCGCTTCATTGTTGTGGTGTCGCTGTCGTAGAATATGCCGCCGTAGAATACGGAGTTTTTGACAGGCTTGGGCATATAGTCCATTGCAAGGAATCGGGTAGAGGATACGCGGTACATCTCGTACTTGTCCGAAATAATCTGATCCTGACTGATTGGCGCATATTCAACGGCAATCTGGTGTAACATTCCCGACGGAGCAAAGTAGATGCGCGGATTTGCAGGGAAATACTTTTCCAGAGGTTTCCATAGCATATTGTAAAGCCCTGTAGATTCGTAGATTCCAAGTTTTTTTGCAGAAAGCGATGTTGCGCCTCGGTCGTTGTCGTCGCTGGGAGCCTGTGTTTTCGTAGGTGCAACACCTCGGAGCAGTTTGTTCATTTCCTCTTTTTCGAACAACGGTACAAATGCTGGGGCTTCCATGTTCTTTGTGAGGACAATAGCGGCGTACTTTGTTGTGCCTGCTTCGGTAACATTTGTAAACTCAATTGCCACATCATTAGGTTTCAGTGATTTTTGTACTTCTTTCCAGTCGATTTTTATGAAACGGGTAACATCACCGAAGTCCGTGCTTTTTTCCAAGACTCGCCTTTCGATTTTCTGGATTTCGTTGGCCAGGGAGTCGCAGTTGAACATTCGTTCGGAAATCGGCTTGTCAAGTTCCTTGTTCATTTGCAGGTGCAGTGCTTTCATGTTCTCATAGTCGGCAATAAGGTTCTTGTCGCCGCTTTCCATTATGATGTTGGTCATACTTATTTCCGAGGCAAGCAAAAGACCTTTGGTTGTGAGTTCCGCATCGTACGAGAGCTTTGCTCCGAGCGTATCGGATGAACTATGGAAAGAGTTGGAAATGCACTGGGAATAGCATCCGTTGTTGGCTTTCCAATATTTTTCGCGTTCCTCGGATGTCATAAAAGAAAAGTTTTGTATAAGATTGTCTTTCTTTATGTCGATTACTTGTTTCTTAGTTTTGATGGCATTGGCATAGTCTCCCATTTCGGCGTATATGTAACTGATGTCGTTCAGACAGTTTGCATAGCTTGGATTGTTTTCGCTAAGAGTCCTTTTGTATATTTTCTCTGCCTGTGTGAAGTATTCCATAGCTTTACGATTGTCTCCCATTTTGGAAGTCTCTATGCCTAAGTTGCTTAATCCTAGTGCGTAACCAGGATTCTCTGCGCCAATGGTTCTGCCTGTTATTTCCAGCGATTCCTTATAATATTTTTGCGCTTTTTCGTGGTCGCCCATATCCGCATACAATCCGGCTATATTGTTCAGTGAGACTGCATAATCGACATTTTCCCCCCAATATTTCTTTTTGATTTCCAATGCCAACTGATGGTATTCCATTGCATCGCTATAGTATCCCAAGTCTTGGCATACAGAAGCTAGGTTGCTGAGCGACAATGCATATTCAGGGTCGTTTTCTTTCAATGTGGCAAGACGAATTTCGGTGGCTTGCGTTATGTATTTAAACGCATTTTTGTAGTCGCCCATCTTATGGTACAATGAACTTAAATTGCTTAGTGAGTTCGCATAATGATAGTGATTTTCTCCATATTTCTTTTTCCTTTTTTCCATTGCAAGAGTGATGTATTTCATTGCATTCTTGTAGTCGCCCATATCTGTATATACAACACCAAAGTTTGAAAGCATATTGAAGTATCTTTCATCATCTTCTCCAAATACCTTTTGGGCATATTGATTTTCTATCAATAGACAATTCAATGCATTCTGGTAGTCGTTCATATTATAGTAAACATTGCAGGTATTTTCCAGTGATATTAAATAGTCTGCTGAGCTTTCTCCTTGTGTCTTTTTTCTTATGTCCAAATTTATAAGTGTATATTTCAAGGAATTTTTGTAGTCCCCCATTTTGAAGGCTGCCATACCTGCGTATTTGGTAGAAGACAGATAACTTGGGTGAGATTCGCCTTCCGTCTTTAATTCTATTTCGATAGCCTGAAGATAGTATTTGTATGCATTGGGGTAGTCTTCTATTTTATAATACGAGTATGCGGTTTCTTCCAATGTTGACAAATATTTGGGATTAGTTTTGCCTATGGTTTTCTGTTGAATTTCAAGAGCAGGGAGAAAATATTTCAATGCGTTCTGGTGGTCGCCCATTTCTGAGTATGTGATGCCGATATTGTTTAAATATGTTGCATAATCAGCATTGTTTTCTCCCGACACCTTCTTCTTTATTTCCAGCATCTGAAGGTAATATTTAACGGCGTTCTGGTAGTCGCTCATGCCAAAATATGAAGCGGCTACATATCCCATCGTCAGTAAATAATCAGGATTATCTTTTTTCATAAATTTTTTTCTGACGTTCAGAGCCTCAAGTGAATACTCCAAAGCATTCTTATAATCTTCCATCTCGTAGTAAATAACACCGAGGTTATAAAGAGAAGTAGCGTAATCAGGATGGCTGTCTCCCAGTAATTCCTGCCGAATTAACAATGCTTGATTGCCGTATTCCAATGCATTCTTATGGTCGTTAGCTAAAAGGAATATGCAAGAAATGCCATTTACGGCGGTTGCATATTGCAAGTTTACGCCATCGTCAACTTTTAGTGCCAGTTCGCCTGCATTTATGAAATATGTTAATGCGTCTTCATAATTTCCTGCTGCAAAATAATAGTTGCCGTAAAGGTTTGCTGTATCAGCTTTCTGCAGGATGGCTTTCGCATTTTTTTGGGCAAAAGTTGTACAGGCAAATGACAGCAGGATGGCGATAATCAAAGATATTTTTCTCATATTGCACCTAAGGGTATAAAATAAAGGGCTGCTTTTGCAGCCCCTTTATGATTATTTAACATTGAAATCGTTCTGCAGGTTTTCTCGACGCGATGTCGGCTGCTGTTTTCCTTCACTCATTCGGTTAACACCATCGAAGATGAAGTTTCGCAACTCCGATACCGAAATCGACTTGTCCTTGTTCTTGTCGGCCTTGTTCTTCTTGAAGGCATCCATCAGGCAGTAGGTGAATATACCGTTTTCGATGGATTCGTTTTCCAAAGCGTAACCGCCGCCCGATGCAGCTGAGATAACAACTGTTCCCGTACCTTTCTTCAGGTCGCTGAAGAGCAGACGCATAAGTTCGAACGAGTTGCCGAGGCTATTTTTTGTTTTCTTACGCTTGCTTACGGTTACAGCACCACGGGTATCGTCGCCATCGGATTTTTCGGCAATGTCAACGCCGTCCTGCTTGTCGACTTCACCAGAGTGGCAGGCATCCATCAGGAGCATCTTGTTACGAGCTGGAATGCCATCAAGCAGACCTTCAATGTCTTCGTACTTCAAACCGTTGACCGACGGGTCGAAGAAATCAATGTTCTGGGTTGCGAAGTACCAGTTCAAGTCGTCGTCGAGCAGACCGTGACCTGCGATGTGTACATATACATAATCGTCAACATTCGACTTCATCAGTTTTTCCTTCAGTGCGAGGAAATTCTGCTTTGTGCAGTTGGCATTGTAGAGCGAATCGACAACTACGTGGTCGAAGTTGTCGGCGTGTTCGCTGAACAGTTTTACGAATCCGCGACCATCGTTGATGGTGTACCTCAAGTTGTATTCAGATTGCGAGTATTCGGCGACTGCCAATGATATAAGGTATAGGGTAGGCTTCTGTTTCTTGCCTTGTGGCTCGTAGAAGACTTCGATTTCTTCCTTGAGTGATTCCATACCTTTTTCGTTTACGCACGAGAGCTGAATAGTGTTACGTCCGTTTGACAGAGGAATTTCAATGTTCGCCATAGTCTCTCTTGAATACCTGTCGCTCAGGTCCATTCCGTTTGTACCGTAGAGAGGCACATCGTTGACGTAAACGTTCAGACGGTTGAGGTTATAGTTGTTGTCTTTCATTGAAAGCTTGGTGTCGATTGTCGATTTTGAAGTGGTGAGCTTTATCTCGTCCATATTCATAATCTTTATTTCTGGAAGTTCCATCTCGCCGTTGAGCATACTTTCGGTAAAGCCAAGTCTCTGGATACGTTTCTTGTATGCCGACTTGTACACTTCGATTATTTCGTTGTCGAATACGTCGAGTGACTTCAGAACCAAGTCGGGGCGGTTGAACTTAATATCGAACTGTTCTGCAGGGTAGATTCTTCCTTCGTGGTAGTAGCCGAGACCTGTGATTGCGTCGCCGGTAGCCATATAGTAGTGTTCGGGAGTAACGTAGATAAGTTTACCGCCGTCAACGACATAGATGCTAAGGAGTTTCTTGCCCGACTGAATGTCGTATATGTTGAGAGAAGCATCCTTTGCGGCTGCGATGAGGAACTGCTGACCTTTCATAACAATGAAGTCGCTGATATATCCGTACTGTCCCTTATAGGTTACGTTCTTGCCGTCCTTGCCGAGACGTTCGATTTCGTAGCCCTTGCACTTGTAGACGTCACCGTTCGACGGGTCAATCTTCAGCATATAGTAATCTTCCATTTTCGGCTCGTCTTTCTGACGGAGAATCAGCACGTTTTCTGCATTCGATGCTTCGGTCATTGCGCTCATTTCGCATTCTATTCCAGCACCGAATCCAGTGAGTGCGGCAGGCTTATGCCTGTATATCTTTCTGTCGGCTTCGATACCGTAGAGGTTGTCGGTAGTGTCGAAACACATCTGCTTGTAGATGTGGATGTTGTTAGGCAATGCCATTCCTGCTGCAATTCCTTTTTTTGCAACGCGCTCGTTCTTTGCTCCAAGTATGTTGAGCGATGAGATGTTTGCATATTTCAGAACAGGGTCGGCAAGACCATATTTGCCAGCGGAATACATAATGTACTTTCCATCGGGGCTGACTGCAACAGAATATACATTTTCGTCGTACATATTGTCCTTCATGTCGTTGCCCTTCATTGCCTGTTCCTGAATAGCCTTGATGTCGAACACCTGCTTTACCTTTCCTGAACTGCTCTGAGCCTTAAATTTCTGCAAAACTTTCTTGTTCTCGAAGTCAACCACGGCTGCCGAGTTGTCGCTTCCTGCGGTAACAGCCACGCTGCTATTTGCCGAAACTTGAATGTCGTTTATCTGACCGTCGTGGGTATCAACGGCTTCACATATAAGCTTGTCGATTGTGAATGTAATTCTGTAGGCATATCCAAGCTCGTCGCCAAAAGCGAACGACTTGCTGTCGGGGCTCGATGCAAGAGCCGAAATGTTGAAGCTTCTTGGCACAAGGCGTTTTTCCATCTTGTAGCTCGGCAGTCGCCAGATGCTGACAGAACGGTCGGCAGAAGCAATTGCAACCATATTGCCTTGTTTCGAGAAACTTATGTCGTTGATAGGCAAACTATGTACGTTCTCGAAATGCTGTAAGTTCATAAGGTTGTTGCAGAAATACAGACCACCGTTTTCGTCGCCAGCGATAATGTACTTTCGGTCTTCAGATTCGGCTGCGTAGGTGAACTTTGTGTATGCGTTGCGGTTGAATAATGAACCTCCGTTAATATTTTTCAGCGACGAGTTTCTAATCTTGAAGTTAGCCGACATTTTCTTGGGTGGTACGCCGTGCGAAGCGTCGCTAGTCTCGAGTGTAGTCGGGTCGAAGCAGATGGCGTTGTCTGTGTTGCTTGCATATAGTTTTCCGTCGTCATCGAACCTTATTCCTGTCAAGAGCTTTTTACCAGGGAATTTTGTCCTGTAGAACACCTTGCCAGCTACGATGTCGTATATTATTATTTCATTGTTGTCGTCGGCACTTGCTATGTAGCGTCCTGTGTTATCCCATTCAACGAACATAATGCTGCCGGAGTGTCCAGACTGGATTACTGGTACAACATCCTGAGCATTAAGCGATATTGTTGCGAATATTAATGAAATAAGCGATATTAAAAACAAATTCCTCATAACTTTTATTTTTTGTATTGTTGTAAAATCTTTGCTTCTGTTATCTTGTTAGTCTTGATTAGATATGTAATTCCGGCACCTGCTTCCCAGGCAATTCCTGCCTTGCCGATGCTACTGACATCAGGAACAATTCCGAAAAGTGATATCATAAACGAATTGCCAATGTAGAAATCCAATCCAAGTCTTGGGTCTATGTGAAAGTTCAAGTCGCGGAGACGTTGTGCCGGATAATTGTTGCCATAATCCATCTCTTCTCCGTCAGCCATATTTTTCAGGTCAACAAAAGCAGCGTTGTCATTGCCTGTTAATTCAAACGAACCATATACAGTGTATTTGAAGTTGGCACCGAGACTGAATGACATGTGTAATCTTCCTAAATAGAAATGAGGACGGTACAGAACCTGAACAAGTGGTGTATATGTGGTCGAATTTAAAAAAATAGTAGAATAGGTGTTGTCTGGAGTCTGTATTTCCGGATGTGGATTTATGCTTATTTTTGCTGTCCTGTATTCGATTCCAGGTGCTATAATGAACCTATGTCTCTTTATGCCCATATCGAATGGTATATAAACTGTTCCTCCGAAGACATCTGTTTCGCCTGTCATTTGAAGTTGGTATTGTTCGCCATGGTAGTTCAATTTCATAAATTCGTTAGGCGAATTATATGTCTTGCCCAAAAATGCTTCTACTCCAAATCCATTTACCATTTTCTGTGAAAAAGATAGAATTGGTAAAAGCGTGATTAATAGTACGATAAGCTTTCTCATTTGTTATCAATTTACAAAATTTCTTGCAAAGGTACAATTATTTTTTATATACTATTGCGTAATACTTACTTTTTTTATGACACTTGGGTTATTTTTTATGAATTGGTTGATTTCGTCGTTGTTTACATCGATTAGCTTTGTCCTAGACACCATCTTTATTCCCTTGTTTGTTGCGGAACCGCTTACTAGTGTTATGCAAAGTTCTGTCTTGCCCTTGCACTTCTCGATGACATTGTAGAACTCCTTCCTGAAATTGGAGTCGATTCCGTCGGTGTCGAAATACATATTTATTGACTTAACGTCAACATCCTGAAGCGGTCTGATGTTGGAATATACAGCAGACAAGGTTATTTCTTTGTTCTTGTCGTCCTTTTTCTTGTCGTTGTTGAAGAAATTCCTTTCCTTGATTTCAACGTCCATTATTATGGAATGTCCTTCGACGAGGTTGGCCTTGTATGCAGTGTAGTCTTTGCCGAACAAAGCGAATTTCAGTTCGCCGTAGTAGTCGATTATCGTATATTCTCCGAAAAAGTTGCCGTTTTTCGACGTTCTTTCTGTGCTTTTGGTAATATAGCCAACGACAGTAAATTTCGTTTTCGTATTCTTTTCGTCGATTATCTTGGCGGCGATGTCCAAGTGTGCGATGTTAGAATTGTCGATGAAAAACTTGAACTTGTCGAGCGGATGTGACGACAGGTAGATGCCAAGCACAGAGTATTCGTTCTTGAGCAGAATAGGCATATACATCATCTTGTCCATTCGTGGCGGTAGTTTCGGCAATGCGATTGAGAATGAAGTTGTTGCACCGAACAAAGACATTGTGTTGTCGTTGTTTTGCTGCTGTACCGAACGACCAAACTTTATAAGCATATCGAGCGACGATTCTCCTTTTTCTCCAAAATCCGATACAATCTGGTCGCGCGATGTGGAGTTCGGATTTGTTGGAGTATTGAAACTGTCGAATGCTCCGCCGAAAGCCAATGCTTCAATAGTTTTCTTGTTGACAGACTGCAGGTTGACACGCGATACGAAGTCGAAGATGTCCTTGTATGGTCCGTTTGCTTCGCGCTCCGAGATTATTGACATCACAGCGCCTTCGCCAACGCCTTTTACGCCGCCGAGTCCGAAGCGAATGTCTCCGCTCTTGGTTACAGTGAAGTTGAGGTCACTTTCGTTAACATCTGGCAGCAATACATTAATCTTCATACTCTTGCATTCGCTCATAAGTTTGGTGACTTCGGTAATGTCGTCCTTGTTGAGCGTAAGGTTGGCTGCCATAAATTCAGCAGGGTAGTGCGCCTTGAGGTATGCCGTCTGGTACGAAACCCAAGCGTAGCAGGCTGCGTGGGATTTGTTGAATGCGTAGGATGCAAAACTTTCCCAGTCACCCCAGATTTTTTCCAGAACCTTCGGGTCGTGACCGTTCTTCTTTCCGCCTTCGATGAATTTCGGCTTCATTGCATCAACGATGTCTTTCTTCTTCTTACCCATAGCCTTACGAAGAGCGTCGCTTTCGCCACGGGTGAAGTCGGCAAGCAGTCGCGACAGAAGCATCACCTGCTCCTGATACACAGTGATTCCGTAGGTGTCCTTCAGGTACTTTTCCATTATAGGAATGTCGTAGGTGATAGGCTCCTTGCCGTGTTTACGGGCAATGAACTGCGGAATGTATGCTATAGGTCCCGGACGGTAGAGTGCGTTCATTGCGATGAGGTCCTCTATCACTGACGGTTGAAGTTCACGCAGGTATTTCTGCATTCCGGGCGATTCAAACTGGAATATACCGATGGTTTTCCCTGCACAGTAAATCTTGTATGTCTCCTTGTCATCGATTGGAATGCTGTTTATGTCAAGGTCTATTCCCTTTGATTTCTTGATGTTAGCAACTGCTTCCTTCATTATTGACAGGGTGATAAGTCCGAGGAAGTCCATCTTTATAAGTCCCACGCTTTCAATGACGTGACCGTCGTACTGGGTTACAGGAACACGTCCTTCGGTTTCCTTGTCCTCGATGGTGCTGATAGGTGCGAACTTGCTGAGGTCGTCGGCTCCGATGATGAATCCGCAAGCGTGTATTCCAACCTGACGGATAGTGCCTTCCAGTTCCTCGGCATATTCAATCATTGTGGCTGCATTGCGATCGTCTCCTTCGACAATCTGCTTTATTTCAGGAACATACTTTATGCAGTTCTTTAGGTTGACCTTTGGATTTTTGCCTTTTTCGTCCTTTATCTTGTCGTCGAACTTGTCTGGAATCAGTTTCTTTATTTCGTTGACACGCTCCAATGGCACTCCCTGTACGCGGCCTACATCGGCGATTGCCGACTTGGTTGCCATAGTACCGTATGTTATAATGTGAGCGACTTTTTCTGCTCCGTATTTATGTGTTACCCAGTCGAGTACCTTTCCACGCCCTGCATCGTCGAAGTCAACGTC
>CAJOEG010000024.1:0-1150 GCA_905233405.1 uncultured Bacteroidales bacterium
TAGGTCATGTCGTTCATTGCCAAGTCGGTAGCACTGCGAGCAACCATGGCGATACGCCAAGGCATTTCGTCGCCTTTGGAAAGTTGCGCTATATAGTCTTTGCGAGTCTTGACAATCTCTTGCAGATTGTTGTGTCCGCCTTGCTCTATCTGGTCGGGGCAGGGAGCATGGTCGCCACGAAGTTGGCCAGAAATACCGGTACCTTTCAGGTATAGCCCTGGAAAATGTTCCTGATGGCTTTCGGTAAGGCATATTTGCACGCCATTATCGGCATGTACTACCAACGGCAGAAAAGCCAGACGGCGCTGGTCAAGTTGCGACAACGTATCGGTGGTATATATGTTTTCGAACGAATTGAAATATTGTCCAGTGGGATTTTTCTCGTCGAAACCACGCACGTATGGCACTGTTGCTTGCCAGTCGGTGGCAAAATTGTATTCTACCAGTTCGTTCTTTACGGTGCAGGCTTGGTCGGTGCGGTAGCGGTAGGCAAATCCTTCGTCGTAGGCACGGAAATCGACCCATAGGCCGTCCTTTATTTGCAGTGTGAGTTCGTTGTAGTGGTTTCGCATCTCGGCTTGGCGGTAGAACGGCGACTTAATCATCTCGTCAACCGAACGTCGCGTGATTTTTTTCACTGGCAGACGGTCGGTAGTCGTTGTGCCATATACACGGTTGAGTGTCAGGCGAGAACGCTTCAGAATCTGTACTCCGTCGAGGCTGATGTCGTAGGATAGTTCGTCGTCGCTTGATGCCACGATATGGCTTACCAGTTTGCCGTCGGGTGAAGTAAGCACATAACTTTGTTCTCTCGCTACAGCCTGAATCCCAACGAGTAGCATAACGAGCACAATACAAATCTTAAGGGTGTTGCACATGAGTTTATCGGTATTATTTCAAGAGTTTTCTTATTTGGTTTTCTGATGCATCGGGAAGCAAATTCTGCAGATAGTCCATCATCCTTTTGTACGATTCATCAGGCGAGCGTAGGCATTGGCAGGCAGGTTTGCCATATAGGAGTTCTGGCGTTGTCAGCAGCGACCAGCCCCAGCCGTATTCGTGTCCGTGCTTGTCGATAGGATACACAAAATCTTCGGTAACAATGCGGCAAGCCATCTGCAGGCGGGTGACATAACTGTCGAAACGACTG
>CAJOEG010000024.1:1265-27335 GCA_905233405.1 uncultured Bacteroidales bacterium
TAGTTGCAGAAATCCGGCCACCATTCGGTGCTTATGAAGCCTGCTTTTCCTGCGAAAAACTTACCATATACGCAGTCGCCTTCCCTTACTATGTCGCCTTTCCATTTCCACAATGGCCAGTCCCAGCCGCCATCGGGTAGCTGTACATAGCGGCAGTCGGGGTCAACCAGCGCATTTGCCGAAAAACCATATATTCCGCTTTCAAGCAATGGCAAAAAGCCAATCTGCTGAATGGCGTCCATCATTTCGGCGCAGTCGTGTATGTTGTAGCGTAACATATCGCAAAGATAAGACAAAGTTCGAGAAATGCCGATTATTTGTAGGTGCAAAAAATTGTCGTAATTTTTGTTATCAACAAAAAATCATATAGATTTGTAGTTTGTTAGCGCACGAACATTAAATTTTGATGTCAAGATATTTTTTCACATTACTATTGTCGCTTGTTGCATTGTTTTCATACTCGCAACAAGTTGTTACTTTTACTGTGAAGAACTTTGACACGAAAGAAGTTCTACCATTTTGCAATGTTGGCATAGAAGGTTCTGGTTTGGGCGGAATTACAAATGAAGATGGGGTAATAACAATGAAAATTCCTGAATCATATTCAACAGCGACAATATCAATATCCCACATAGGATACGAACCCCAAAAAATCAAGATTTCAGACATAGGCGACGAAAAAAGAGTGGTTTACTTAAAGGAAAGTGCATATATTCTGCCGGAAGTGGAAATAAGTTCCAATGATGACGAATGGTTTAAGATTCTCAATAAATGCAGAAGTGTAAATATCAAGCAGAAAAATATATCTCGAGCAAAGGCTTTCTATTCCATAGAATCTACCAAGGATGACTTGCCGTTGGAAGTAGTAGAATGTTTTTACAATGCTGATATTAATGGACTTAATGTCAAAGATTTGGCATTTAAGAATGGAAAATTATTTCTGAACAAAAGCGAAAGCGGATGGAGAACTTTAAATGCTTCAGAGACATACAAGCATTTTGATGTATTCCAGGAGACAGATTTGTTCCCGTCGTCAATTCTTTGTTTTGGTTTATCTGGAATGAAAAAAAGATTCAATGTAGAGATGGAATTTACTGACGATTTGTATAAAGTCTTTTTTTCGCCGAAAGATAAAAGCGGGGCGTATTTTTCGGGTTACATATTTATTGATAGATCTGACTTTAGTTTGAAGCATATCGAATATTTTACCGACAATGCAACAATCTACCCGTTTTTACCTATATATCCCGACGATAGCATTAGTAAAGTTTCGTTGAGCATAAATGAAACATTTGCAGATAATGGCGTTAATTTATTACCCGAATTAGTGAGATACGATTATTCGTTTGATTATTATAGCAGAAGATATGGCGTGTTGCACAAAGTAGAATCAAAATCATTTTTGTACTTGTATGACTATGGAAAATCGTTTGTTGATCCATTGTTCGACTTTTATGCTGACTCTACGGATTACAGAAAAATTTCGCTAATTCCATACAATGATGTTTTCTGGAAGCAAAATTACAAGTTTACTATTAGCGAATCCAAATCCGAAAAGATTGATTATTTTGAACGGGAAGAGCAGTCTTTTGACTATAATTCAAGTACAAGTGAGGAGACGATTTTCGGTGACGCCATTGTTGCTCAAATTGAAAATAACACTGATAATTTTCGGCACATTGGATTCTTTGAAATTCCATATATAAAATGGAATAATGATGTTAAATTATTAGTTCACGAAAAGCGACCACAATCAGAAAATTCTATTGAAAACATTATTGCTACTTCTCAGAAATATAAGTTTGTTGTACAGATTCTGCTGGACATAACAGAACTTGACGATTCCATTCATTGGCAATCGTTTACAATATTCGACCCGTTCCAATCGTATTACGAATACGAGGAACATCCTACCGAAAATATATTTGCGTGCGTGAATATTTATTTTGCGCTTTGTGAGGACATTCGCTTGGAAATGGAAGAAAACATAAAGAAAAATCATCATTCAGTTGAAGACATTAGGCGAATATATAGTGAAACAAAAAATGAATTGGAAAATTTCAGGAAAAAGTATTTCCGTGAGGTTGGACTAGGTGAAAATTTATTTGAGTTGCGACTATACAACGCGATGGTTATTAAGAAATTCGGAATCGATTATATTGAGATGTTTAAAACCTTCCATAAAAATGAAAATGAACGGTAATTTGTGGTTTATTATCAAACCATCTCAAACAACCTAGAAACAACATCAAACCATCATAAACAACCATAAACAACATCAAACCATCTAAACGGTTCTTTCATTTGGACAATTTTATTGTCTATTATACAAATTGTTAGCATTGGACAAATCCGCTGGCTGCAATGCATTGAGCGACAGCCGAAATGAGTTAGCCGAATCCGAGGGACTCGATGCTTTTCGTTACATTCACATCGCCCCTTCGATACTTCGACTATGCTCAGTAACCGAAGGCTCAGGGAGCGAATGGGTACAGAATTTAGTTTTTAAATAAAAGAGCCGTGCAAATGTTTTCTTAAACAGATTTGCAAGTCGGGATTTTTGTCTAACTTTGCAACCTCAAAATAAATTCTGTACAGATGGAAGAAAAATTGTTTCAAGAATTTCCTCCCGTGCCGACCCAAGAATGGGAGGATGTAATAATCAAGGACTTAAAAGGCGCCGACTACGAGAAGAAACTCGTGTGGAAAACTCAGGAAGGATTCAATGTCCGCCCATACTATCGCGCCGACGACCTAAAAGATATCAATTATTTGGATTCGAAGCCGGGAAGTTTCCCGTTTGTCCGCGGAACCAAGGATAACAACAACTGGTTCATACACCACGGCATCTGCTGCTGCGACGGCGACTACAAGAAAGCCAACGCAACCGCAAAGACGTTGCTGACAAAGGGAATAGAATCGCTCGGTTTCTACATCGACAATACAAAGGTTCAGACCAAGGCCGACTTCGAGGCTCTGCTCGCCGACATCAAACTGGACAAGACCCCGGTTACTTTCATCGGTTGCTGCCTAAAGACCATGGAAACCTTGAAGAATTTCCTCGCTTACGTTGATTCTCTCGGAATCGACAAGAACGAGGTAAGAGCCAACTTCGACTTCAACCCGCTGCGAAACCTTACCAACAAAGGTTTCCTCTGCGAGGACAAGGCTTTCAAGTTGCTTGCAGAATGCGTAAAGATGGCAAAGGACTACAAGCGTGTTCGCGTTATCTGCGTTGACGGATACACTTTCAACAGCGCTGGATCATCGTCGGTTCAGGAACTTGCTTTCACACTTTCGGAAGGTAGCGAATACCTGTCGCGCCTCACCGACGAAGGCTTGACCGCCGAAGAAGTTGCCAAGAAAATGGTATTCCTGTTTGGTGTAGGAAGCACCTACTTCATGGAAATTGCAAAGTTCCGCGCCGCAAGAATGTTGTGGGCTAACATAGTAGAAGCTTACGGTTGCGATTCGGAATGCGCAAAGAAGATGCAGATTGCTGCAACCACCAGCGAGTGGAACCAGACAGTTTACGATGCATACGTAAATATGCTTCGCGGAACTACCGAAGCAATGAGCGCAATCATCGCCGGTGTCGATTACCTCGAAGTTCTTCCTTACGACTACCCGTTCGAAGTTCCTACCGACTTCTCGAACCGCATCGCTCGCAATGTGCAGACCATCCTCAAGGAAGAATCGCACTTCGACAAGGTTGTTGACCCCGCTGCAGGTTCGTACTACATCGAAAACCTTACAAACTCGATAGCCAACACCGCTTGGAACCTCTTCAAGACAGTTGAAGATGGTGGCGGATTCGTAGCTAAGTTCAAGGAAGGCTTCGTACAATCGGAAATCAAGGCAGTTTCGGACAAGCGTGACAAGAACATCGCAACCCGCCGCGAAACATTGCTTGGAACCAACCAGTTCCCGAACTTCAACGAGAGAGCCGAAGCCAACATTACCAAGGAAATCGTTTCGCGCGACATTCCTACAATGATGGGCATGAAGATGGAAGAAGCCGACTGCTGCTCGCACGAAAAGATAGCAGAACCATTGAAGCCTTATCGTGGTGCCGAAGCATTCGAAGCATTGCGTCTTGCTACCGACCGCAGCGGCGTAGAACCAAAGGCATTTATGCTTACATTCGGAAACCTGGCAATGTGCCGCGCAAGAGCACAGTTCTCGTCGAACTTCTTCGCAGTGGCAGGCATCAAGGTTATGGACAACAACCGCTTCGCATCAATCGAGGAAGGCGCAAAGGCTGCTTTGGAATCAAAGGCTCAGATAGTTGTTGCCTGCTCGTCGGACGACGAATACGCCGAAGCAGTTCCGCAGATTGCAGAACTCATTGGCGACAAGGCGATACTTGTTGTTGCAGGTGACCCCGGATGCCGTCCCGCACTCGAAGAAAAGGGCATCAAGAACTACATCCACGTAAAGTGCAATGTGCTTGAAACCTTGAAGGAATATCAAAAAATGTTGGGTATTAACGAATTATAACAGAAGCCATGAGACCGAATTTCAAAGATATAAAATATACGGGCAAAGCAGCAGAATGCTGCGGAAACAACAGCGACCAGTCGCTCTGGACAACCCCCGAACAAATTAGCGTAAAGGGCATCTACACTGCCGACGACCTTGCAGGAATGGAACATCTGAACTATGCAGCAGGTGTACCGCCTTTCCTTCGCGGTCCTTACTCAACAATGTATGTGCAGAAGCCGTGGACAATCCGCCAGTATGCAGGTTTCTCGACAGCAGAAGAATCTAACGCATTCTATCGTCGTAACCTTGCTGCAGGTCAGAAAGGTCTGTCGGTTGCATTCGACCTTCCTACTCATCGTGGCTACGATGCCGACCATCCACGCGTTGTAGGTGATGTTGGTAAGGCTGGTGTTAGCATCTGCTCGGTTGAAGATATGAAGATATTGTTCGACCAGATTCCATTGGGCAAGATGTCGGTATCAATGACAATGAACGGCGCAGTATTGCCGATTCTTGCATTCTACATCGTGGCAGGTTTGGAACAGGGCGTAAAGCTCGAAGAAATGCAGGGTACAATCCAGAACGACATCCTCAAGGAATTCATGGTGCGTAATACCTATATATATCCGCCAGAGTTCTCGATGAGAATCATTGGCGATATCTTCGCTTACACCTCGAAGTTCATGCCTAAGTTCAACTCGATTTCGATTTCGGGCTACCACATGCAGGAAGCAGGTGCAACCAACGATATCGAAATGGCATACACCCTTGCCGATGGTCTCGAATACCTCCGCACTGGTATCAAGGCTGGCATCGATGTTGACGCTTTCGCACCGCGTCTGTCGTTCTTCTGGGCAATCGGTATGAACCACTTCATGGAAATTGCAAAGATGCGTGCAGCACGTATGCTGTGGGCAAAGATTGTAAAGCAGTTCAACCCGAAGAATCCGAAGTCATTATCATTGCGTACACACAGCCAGACATCTGGTTGGTCGCTTACCGAACAGGACCCATTCAACAATGTTACGCGTACTTGTATCGAAGCAATGGGCGCAGCTTTGGGTCACACCCAGTCGTTGCACACCAACGCACTCGACGAGGCAATCGCATTGCCAACCGACTTCTCGGCTCGTATCGCTCGTAACACCCAGATTTACATCCAGGAAGAAACCAATGTTTGCCGTTCAATCGACCCATGGGCTGGTTCGTACTACATCGAAAGCCTCACCAACGACCTTGCACATCGCGCATGGAAGCACATCGAGGAAGTTGAAAAGCTCGGTGGTATGGCAAAGGCAATCGAAAGTGGTATTCCTAAATGCGTATCGAAGAGGCTGCAGCACGCACCCAGGCTCGCATCGACAGCGGAAACCAGACAATCGTTGGTATCAACAAGTACCGCCTCGAAAAGGAAGATCCGATTGACATCCTTGCAGTTGACAACACCGCAGTTAGAAAGCAGCAGGTACAGAGGTTGCAGGAATTGAGGGCAAAGCGCAACAACGACGATGTTCGCCGCGCATTGGACGCTATTACAAGATGCGTTGAAACTGGCGAAGGCAACTTGCTCGAACTTGCTGTTGAAGCAGCAAAGGTTCGCGCTTCGTTGGGTGAAATTTCGGATGCATGTGAAAAAATTGTAGGAAGACATAAAGCTGTGATTAAGACTATCTCTGGCGTATATTCTTCGGAGACCAAGAATGACGCCGAATTCGAAAAGGCAAAGGAACTCTGCAAGGAGTTTGCAAGAAGAGAAGGCCGTCAACCACGTATTATGGTTGTTATGGGTCAGGACGGACACGACCGTGGCGCAAAGGTTGTTGCAACAGGTTACGCCGACTGCGGTTTCGACGTCGATATGGGACCGTTGTTCCAGACTCCGGAAGAAGCAGCAAAGCAGGCTGTTGAGAATGATGTACACATTGTTGGTGTATCGTCGTTGGCAGCAGGCCACAAGACCTTGATTCCAGCCTTGATAGAAGAACTCAAGAAATTGGGTCGTGACGACATCATGGTTACAGCCGGTGGTGTTATCCCAGCTCAGGACTACCAGTTCCTCTACGATGCAGGCGTAGCAGCAATCTACGGTCCTGGAACCCCTGTTTCGAAGTCAGCAATCAGCATGCTGGAACTGTTGATGGCAGAAGAATAAGAATAAAAATAAAATAAGTGACAGGTATCTGTCACTTATTTTATCTTACCTGTCGGGGTGAGAAGACTCGAACTTCCGGCCTCTACGTCCCGAACGTAGCGCGCTACCAACTGCGCCACACCCCGTTGCCCAAAAGCGGTGCAAAAATAAGATTTATTTTTTACATCACATTATTTTTTTCAATTTATTTTAAAATGAAAAAGGCGGATAAATTCCGCCCATCCATAAACCAAATGATTTATAAAATCACATATTTTTCTTTATTTCCTCAACTAGCTGCTTATACTCCTCATCAGTAAGTTTTACGCGAGTATTCGACAACAACATGTCTCCTTCCTTGCTGATTGGAATAAGATGAATATGAGTATGAGGAACTTCAAGGCCAAGCACCATCAATCCGATGCGTTCGCATTCGATAGTTTTTTCCAATGCTGCAGCCACTTTCTTTGCAAAAATCAATATCTCCGACAATACATCATCAGAATTACGGAAGATATAGTCCTTTTCTTCCTTAGGAACAACCAAAGTATGCCCTTTCCCCTTTCTTCAAGGGATTAATGTCGAGAAAAGCAATGAATTTGTCATTTTCTGCTACCTTATAACAAGGTATTTCTCCGTTAATTATCTTTGTGAACAATGTTGCCATAGTCATTAAATTGAAATGTTAACAATCTCAAAGGATACCATTCCGCTTGGCACCTGAATATCAACGACCTCTCCTACTTTCTTACCCAACAAACCTTTTGCGATTGGAGTAGTTACCGAAATTTTCTTAGCCTTGAGGTCGGCTTCAGACTCGGAAACTATCGTATATTCCATCTCTTGATTTGTCTTTACATTTCTTAACTTAACCTTATTAAGAATCTGCACTGCATTGGTATTTATCTGTGAAGGGTCGATAATACGAGCATTTCTGATGGTTTCCTGAAGCTTGCTTATCTTCATTTCTAACAAACCCTGTGCTTCTTTTGCTGCATCATACTCCGCATTTTCCGACAGGTCACCCTTATCGCGAGCTTCTGCAATCTGCTTTGAGATATTAGGTCTCTCGACGTTCACCATTCTATCAAGTTCATCCTTCAGTTTTTTCAAACCTTCTTCTGTCAAATATGAAATACCAGACATAATTATTTAATTATTAAAGTTATACAAATAAAAAGAAATCCCTTTTTCGCTTTGGGATTTCCATTGCAAAGATAACACTTTTTTGCTTTGGAAATAAAAAATTTTAATCGGAAAGCTCATGCGATATGAACTTTCCGATTATATTGTCAACAAATAAAACTCTTACATAGTTATGCGCAAACCAAATGTATGGACACCTCCAAATACATTAGTAAATCTATACGAATAATCTACGCCAATTACAGGTCTTGTACTGCAAGAAGTTGTGTTAAGCCCATACTTTGTTCCTTCCTCTTTCTTCTTGAGGGGAGCCTGCAAGGTTATACCTGCAGATGGACCAGAGAATGCTGTCATACAATTGTCTACTGAATACAAGCCCTTCTCGTATGTATAACCGCCACGGATGAACAAGTATTCCATAAACGAGTATTCAAGACCAAAATGGAACTGGTCGTTGGTAAACGAGTTGGATGTAAAGTTCAATGCGATTGCAAGGTTGTGATTTGAATATACAGTTTCTTCTTCCTCGTCAACCTTAGCAGCAAGCTTGATGTGATACGAGAAACCGATCTTAATCAATGACGGTAACTCATATTCCTGACTTCTGTTCTCAACACTCATATTTGTTCCTGTTGGAGAAACACCAACGAATGACATACCATCACCGGAATACTTCATTGTAGAACCAACATTCTTCATTGTGATACCGAAATGCAAGTTGTCACGCTTTCTGTTGCCAGCCTTGTCTTTTCCGAAACCAGTTATATACTGAATACCTGCATCGAATGCAAATCCAGTAGCACTAAGGTTATCTATACTCTCATTGATAATCTTAACAGTTATACCGCCAAAAATACTATTTGAGAATTCTCGTGCGTATGAAAGACCTATGACTGTATATCCAGGCTTGAATGTACCGAAACCGCCTTCAGGCATTGCTTCGTTGGTCTTCTCTATTTCGCCCCAACTAAAAGCTTCAACCATAGCACCCAGTACGCTGTTCTCACCAACTCTTACGGCCAATGCCGCAGCATTTACCTGAATTCCTGTACCGACAAAGTACTGAGAATTATTGAATCCAACCTCCAATTTCTTTGTAAATGCCATACCTGCGACATTCAAGTGCATACTCTCGTAGCCAGTAACACAAGCGACATTTGCTCCGCCAAAGCCCGAACTTCTTGCCCAAGGGTTTATCAAAAGCTGTGAAGCTCCTGCCTGACCTGCCCTCTGCCAGTTTCCGGCAAACAAATCCGTACTAATTAAACTTATAACTGTAATTAGTAATATTAAATATATCCTTTTCATATCTCGAGCTAATAATTTTAGAAGTTATTTAAATCTGTTGGACGAAGTGCGCCAAACCATTTCACTACCTTTTCTCCAATTCCAGGAGCATTTATATGAATGATGTACACACCACTTGAAATCACAATATTTGCCGAGTTGGTAAGATCCCATTCTATGAATGTGGATTCGGTATCTTTCTTAATTCTCCTAATCATAGTACCATTAATATTGTAGATAGATATTGTACAGGTCTTAGGCAGATTCGTTATTCTTACCTTATTGTCCAACTGATTCGACTCATAGTATGAAGATCCGTAGTACGGATTCGGAACAACCCTGATAAGATCAAGTGCATTTTCTGCAGTTTCCTGATCATCGTGGATAGTTTTGATATCGGAAGTAGAGAATTTGAAAAGAGGAGCGTTATCGTTCTCAGGATTCTCGACAGCCATTTCGTTTTTACCAACAAAATATGGTTGAGCAACTCTGATCTTAATAGTAACATCAGTAGCTAAGAAATCATATCTGTCATTACGCATTGGGATTGCACACCACATAGCACTCTTCCATGCCTGCCTCAAAGCCATTGTAGAACCATTTTCATAATTCAACAACTTCTGATAAATATACTGGCACTCATCGTATGCTGGAGCATTTTCTCCATTTACATCACCATCTGCATCTCTACTATTTAACTCATTACCCATTACATATATATAATGTTTACCTCCCAGTATCGGATTGTAGTGAGAATCTGCGTATGAAGATGTCGGATTCCAAATCATATCGGCTCCATTCTCGCCCTTCATCCAAGAATCCTCTCCAAACATCATATTCAAACGTTCACCTGTAGCAACATTAATTGCATAGCCAGGGATCCAACCCAAACCGTGAGTACCATCATTTAATGGCTTTCCTTCCTTATCGACTGATGGGCTCTTTCTTAACGAATATTTCAAAGCACCATCTATACTGTTATAGTTCACCAAAGGTGTCACTTCCTTGTCATAACCGTACTGGTCTGTGGTCCAATCGTTATCTGCCATTTCAACAACGCAGCAACGTGTCCATTTAGACTTATCGCTTGTTATTACTATATCTACTGAGGATAACATCTGTCCAGAAATAATTGACATAGCATTCTTGCTTCTTGCGGCAGCTGGAATCAAACCATTCCTATAACAATTTACAAACTTAGCAGGACCCCACTTGCCATTACATATTTTTTCTAAATTTTGATTCGGATCAGCAGACTTTGAAGATCTATCTCCAAGAAAATCCTGCAAGTTATCATCGTATGTACCAGCAGAATGTTCAGGATATAACAAAGTACCAACCTTAATCCAGTTTGTCCACTTCAAAGATTGATTCTCCTGATATGAATCATCATCAGACAAGAATGATAACCATGGTTTAGAATCATCCGCAAATGTTATGCTGGAAGATATGACACCATTATTATATTGATTCATATTCTCATCCCCAGCACTATATTCCTGAGATATAGAAATTGAGAATCCCCAGTTCATAAACAACTGTTCGTTTGAATAACCAACCATAACCGCAGCATCAGAATGAACAGAATCTCCTGCCTCATTATACACTACATAATCAAATGGTGTATATTTTGCAACCAAATTCGATTTATCTGTACCAATTATACCTATTGGATTACTCTGAGGAACATTGAATTTGACATAGTATGTATCATCTGCTATATTCAGAGGATCAATTATCTTAACATTAATCGGACCTTTCCCATTTTCGTATGTTCTAGCAGAAGCTTTCCAAGGAGCACCTGACATTATTTCCTCTATAGTTTCAGCCTTCAATTCAAGTTCGTTGTTTCCGTTACCAAAACCTTCGAGCATTGTAATTTCTGGACCATAACCAAATTCTCCCTGAATGATTGTACCACCTACACTTGTCAAATGAGGAGTTACCGTATAAATCTTCAGGTTGTTTCTACCTGCCAAGTACGGTGTCTTCTGACCCTTGAATGTCATTTCATCATTCTGGTCATACTTCATTGTCGGGTTATACGAATAAGCTATCGCACTATAATAGTATTCCCTATTGTTTATAAGCCTTGAGTCTCCAGTAGCGAAGAAGTCTTTCTCAAGGACAAACGTATGAGTAATACCCTTGTTCTCTCCATTAACCTCTAAAACAGGAACATTTGCCTCAAGATCATCAGACCAAGTGTAATTTACAAGTTTAGATACATCATCCTTAATATCGCACTGAAATACCTGACGAGCCCGGTTACCATCGTACCTTTCTGTCATTGATACAGAAGCATCCTTGAACTGGAATACCTGATAACCTTGGAAATAATAGTACTGACTGCAAGGATTTACATCAGGGTCACCACAAAACAACGAAGGATCCTTTTCTGCATAACCTTCAAGATAGTTGTTAGAACTTGTCTTATTGTAAATATGGAAGATAAACTTTCTATCAAGTTCTACAATATTTAGTTCCGGAGCGTCAGGACCATCAAGAACGCGGAAGCAGTTCTCGAAAAGAATCTGAGCCTTATCGTCGGCAACCTTTACAGCTTCAACCGAAGCATAAGGTCCACCGGCGGTTGCTCTTGCCCATACAGAACCAATTGTAATATCATTAACCTGACCTGGTGTCAAAGTAAAAGGACCTGCTGCCTGAATAAAACGTCTGTCATCCGGGTCATTTGATTCGGTTTCCTCTGTCCAGTTTTCCCTAACAATACCATCCTGTCCCCATCCACATACATCTGATGTTCCAGGGAACATGAAATTTGTAGGCTGTGAAGGGTCAGCACCAAGTTGAGAAGAATAACCATCACCACCATACAGAAGAGGAGTATTGTCTTTCCAGAAACCTGTCATATAATTATAGTATTCAACGGCTGTCTGTGGGTCGGTTTTATTCTCATTACCTCCAGTAGTATTATTGAAGTAAATGAAACGTCTCATACCCCAACGTTCATTGTCTACAGTACCATCACCGAAATTCAAACCGTTAATGTTACCATTCTTGAAGTCACCCTCGTTACAATCCAAGACTTTCATTCCAGAAACTTCCTTGTAGCTAGTAGAGTTATCCATTCCATCTGGATCCTGATAAGGACCTTCGAAGAAGTCGATACCGATTGCAGGAGGTTGTGAACCATAACCTTTTATACCATCTTTATCTTCATCATTGTCATCTCCGTTATAGAAGAATCCAAGACCACGCTGTACATCGCATCCGACATAGTCATCGCGAGCATAACCTAAGTCACCGTCAACGAATACACCGAAATAAGTATTATACAATGTATATGTTGATCGGTTGATAATTCTATAATTGTAGAAAGTCATATCATTAAGGGCGTCATTGGTCTGGAATGCAAATGCCTGAGCACGGAATTCGAAACCGATTGCAGCACCTCCAGTTTCAGTGTGGATATTACCCTTGTCATTGTAAACCCACCACATAGTGTAGTCGCCGAAAAGACGAGCTGCCTGACCACGCGGTCTTAAACAATCCGGGTCCTCGGTAATTCCTTCGTTAGCGAATTCAAAATATGGGAAATCACCTTTAGTGCAATCATAATAACCGTCACCGTCCATATCATAGAAAGGAGCTAGATTATAATCGTATCCTCCAACAGGACCGTGTGCAGGCCACTCACGAATGACATCAGGAATCGTATAATCCGGATCAGGAGTACATTCTGGATCAGTATTGCAAAGATACCAATCTCTAAATTTCTTAACGTCATCCTTTGATATACGGAAATGCCTATCGTACTGACGGCAAATGTCGGCAGATACGGAAGCAATTTCTGCACCTGATATAATCAGAGGACCAGGCCAGTAGTCGATACCAACCTGACGGTAACGCTGAGCAGCGAGTTTCAACTGACCGTTAGCATCCTTACCACCTACCCAGATTGCCGAACAATACAATGCGTGAATACCACCGCCCTTCGGCACTTCATATTTAGCCTTGCCCTGCAAGTCCCACCACATATCACCACCGGTGTGAACTCTTGCTACTACATTGTTCAAATCCAAGTCGGTGGATGTTCTTGCAGATTCGCAACCACCAGTTGCCTTGGCAACTGGGGTAACATTTACTGTTCCCGCCCACTTGTCTGCAAAGGCATAACTTGAACAAAGACCAAGTATTACTACAAATACTATTTTATTTAAACTTTTCATATCGTGATATTTGTATTTTGACTTTAATAAAAATTAGAATGAGAAACTAACACCTAATCTTACAGTTGTAGGCAACATATAATATCCTGGTGAATTGATGTACATTGCGTAGAAGTTCCTGAATGCAGCTTCATCTGTCTGCGAAGCTATCAATGTCTGGTAGTCTGCATAGTTCAAGTAACCATCGTCTCCTGCATTACCTGTATATGAATATACATACATCGGGGTCTTTGAATTCAGAAGGTTGCTTACATCGAGAGAAATCCTAAGGTTTCCATATCTTTCCTTAGAACCTTCGTCCTTTGCCTTTGCAAGTCTGATTCTAATGTCCCTTGAAACACTCATATCAACTTTTGTTCTCCAAGGCTTTGTTGCACCATTCAACGAACCGATAATAACACCACCTGAAGGTTCAGTTCTTCTAGTATATGGAGTACCGGAACCTGTAACAATAGTGAAGTTGACACCAGTATTTGCAAGAATATGCTTACCTCTAATCTTAGGTCCGTTATATGGAGTTCCATCGGCCTTGCCACCGAAACGGTAGTCAAGTACAATCTGGAAATTATGACGCTGGTCAACATCCAATGGAAGTATGGTTCTCAAGTTAGGATTATCGGACTTAACGATTGAAGCGCCAGAATCGTAGCTTGAACCAGTACCCTTAGCCCACTGCAATGTATAGTTGGCTCTCAATGTGATGTTACCGGTTCTTCTCAAGTCGTATGCAAGGGTGAAGCCTCGTACAGTACCGAAGTCAATATTACCTAAAGTATAGTATGTTACAGGATATGCTCCATAAACGGAGATTGTCTGCAACTTATCACGCATTTCACGGTAGAATGCCGAAATCTTCAACGAAGAAGTATTTCCAAGTTTCTGCTGGAAACCTAATTCGTAGTCGATTGTCTTTTCTGTCTTAAGGTCCGGGTTGTTAAGAGTTGAAGTTCCGAGTTGCCTTATATACATATATTCTGTCGGGCTCAACTGACCGCCAGCCTGTGGACGCTGCGACAAGATGTCGTAGTGAGCAAAGAACAAAGCGTCTTCGGAAATCGGGAACGAAAATGCAATACGAGGCATTACAACAACCTGCGGCTGATAGTCCTTAAATGCCGAAGCATTAAGGTCTTCGTTCGGGTCAACCAAATATGGAGTAATACCATTTGCTCCCTGAATCGCATTCGGGTTATCAATTTCAATACCACTTGCATTGTACCAAGTGCTTCCAATACGGTAACCAGTAATTTCTGTCGGATTATTCATATCGTTGACATAGACAACAGCGTCATCGGTAATATTGCCAGGATGATTTGTTGAACCGATAAGGTCGACCTGTTTATCACCGACTGTATATGCATTGTGCAATGTATACGGATCCTTAAGTACGCTCTGGTTAGCATCGTAACGGTCGATACGTAGACCAACGTTGAAGATAAGATCCTTGAAAGCGAACTTGTCCTGAATGTAACCAGCCATATAAGTAGGCTCAAAGGGAGCGATAGGCCTATCAAGGAATCCGTCACCATCGGCATCCTTTGTGAAGAAATCTTCAAAAGTAGGCTTGTAGTTCAACTTGTTGCCTGCATAATCGTAACCATAGTAAGATACATAGCTTGAACCCTGGTTGAACAATTCGTCAGCACTGAACCAGTTGATGTCAAATGTACTTGGATCGTATGAGTCGATGTTAATCCAGTCAGTTCCATCAACAGCAAGTCCTAAAGATTCACGCAAATGCTTGTCGAATCTCTTCTGAGTAGAAGCATTGTAGATTCTTGGGTAGTCGATAGTATCCAAGAACATACCATTGTCGTCCCTGTAAACTATAGGCTGAGTCTTGTCGATTTCCTCTATGTGGCTGTTGGTAAGGCTTCTTGCCAATCCCCATAAGCCAAAAGCAGAAATGCCGAAATATGAGTCGCTTCTTTGTTCAAATTCGAAACCTAAACTGATTTCATGTCCGCCAAGGTCGGCAGCAGCATTTGCAGAAACTCTCAACTGTGTTGCATTAGTCTTTGAGTAAGAACCAGACGGTACACCAGGAACCTGCCACATACCATATATTGACGAAGGGCCATTGCCATTAAGCAAACCGCCATACATCTGAATATACTGGGTGTACATTACAGGGAAACTGCTTCCCATATAATCATAGAACTGATTGGTGTAGTTTGCAAGACCTGGGTTAAGGCTTCCTGCCGAAAAACTATCAACCTGATAGAAGAATGTTTCCATACAGTTTCCGACCAATCCAGTAACAGTATCTTCAGCCCACGAATAATACTTATTAGGAGAAATGTCAAACTTTCCTACATAGCCATAGTCGAAGAAATTGTCCCAATGGTTAACGTCGCCAGACTGTGAACGAACCATAGTATAGTCGACCTGAATAGTGTAGTATGGGTTTCTCAAGAAAGCTTTCTTTTCGGACTCTTCATCCTCATTACTTCTGAACTTCTGTGTCAAACGACCATACATACGGTAGCTACCATATTTCTGGCGACCATTGTTCTCAGAGTTGAACAATGAGTTTGACCTTGAATAAGTTCTTGCATTAGCAAGGTAAATGTTAGTACCAAAAGTTATGTCCAAGTCCCTGATAGGAGCAATATCAATCTTTGCTGCAATATTAAGGTTCATATTTGTTGCATTGCTTCTTCTCTTCTTGTTGTAGAAAGAGTCTTCTTTTAAATATAAGGTATTCTGATAAACTACAGCACCATTTTCCGACTCAACAAGACGAAGAGGATTGTTGAACATTTCTTCGGCAACATCGTCGTAAGCTCTCCACTCACCTACTGCTGACGGACTACCATCGAGGACGTACATTCCTTCTGCCGATACCATGAAACCCATAATGGTTCTCTTGCGGTTAGTTTCTGCATCAGTCTTTGTCCAGATAGGTCCCGACAATGTTAAACCAGCAAGGTTGTATCCGTAACCTTCTACCGAGCAAAGGATTTCGGCACCGCCCCAGAATTCTGAAGCAGGACCCTTTGTGGTCAAGCTGATGATACCACCTGTAGCATCACCGTACTGAGCAGGAACACCACCGGTGATTACGGATACCTGTTCGATTGCCGACTTAGGAACGCTGCTGGAACCACGAACCTTGACACCGTCAACATAGTAAACAACGTCTTCGGAACGCGAACCTCTAATACTACCTACAGAACCATCCTCCGAGTAAACACCGCCGACTGTTGCTGCAACAGCATCTGCCGAACGAGCGTTCATTCTTGAGATATCCTCCGATGTCATTGTACCACCCGACTGAGTCTGGTCCTTCTGGATTAGAGGAACCTTGTACTCGATAACTTCAACCTCTGCAAGCATTTCTGCTTCTGGCTTCAACTTGAAGTTCTGGAAAGTAATCTGACCAGCGGTAATCTGTACGTTTGAATATTTTACCGTACCATAACCTATATATGATGCAGAGACATCATACTTGCCGGCTTTAATCGGCTTAATGCTAAACCTACCGTCAAAATCCGTCATACCGCCAGTAACTACATTTCCATTTTCCTCGATGGAAACGTTGGCGAAAGGAACAGGTTCGTTGGTTGACGCATCAATGACAGTACCATTCAAAGTACCTGATTGTGCGAACAATCCCACACTCGCTAAGAGTGTAATAATCAACAATTGTATTCTTCGTAACATAATAAAATTTTACTTACTTACTACTTATATCTTCCCCAATAAAATGGGGCTTCAAAATTACTACAGATTTTCTTTTCTTAACAACTTTTTTGCATTTTTTTTCTGTAAATTTAACAAATAAAATACAATAAATTAAGAATCAATATGTTATCAGCGCTTATTATTTTTGTTTGCAATACGTTTTGATTTTTTCATCCGCTTGTAAACTTTTTTCCTACTACTGATGTCCTTACCTGCCCCGCTTACCTTCTTATGATAAGTTTTAAGCATCTTTTTGCGTTCTTTCTCAGCCAGTTTGTCTTTCTTTGCATCCTCGCGAGCCTTCTGTTTTTCAAGTTTCATAACGAGACGTTCCTCAGGAGTTGGCTTATCGTCCTTTTTCTTGACCCTCCGCGACTTTATGTCACGCTCCATACTATATTTCTGTAGCTTACGTTGCTGTTTCTGTGCATTGTGAGACCTCCTCTCCTGCTCCTTCTGGTTTTGCCGTTGAAGTTCATCTTTCTTTCTCTCATTGGCCTTACGGTTCTGCGCAATACGTCTTTCTTCTTGTCTATCAATAGATTCTGCATGGTTATCCTTTCCTCCGACATAATTAACCTGAGCGGTTGAATAAACGGGGATAAAAATTATTGCCATCAAAAATAGGGGGAAAACAAATTTGATTAATTTTGCCATCGTTTATAATATAATTTTATGAAAACGCTGACAAAGGTAATAATTATTTCAATAATAACTCTTGCAATAGGAGTAATTCCTGCTTGCGACAGCGAGGAATATGTTCCATACGTTTACGTAAATGTCCAACTTTACCCCGATATGCCATCGCATATTGCCCTTAAAACTCCTGGCAACTATTTGTACGTTGACGGTGGATATAAAGGTATTGTCGTAGCATGCACAGCTCCTGACGAGTGGGTTGCTTTCGACCGTGCCTGCCCACACCACCCACGAACAAAGGACGCTATCCTTAGCGTAGATTCTACAGGTCTATTTCTAGAATGTTCGGTTTGTGGCTCTAAGTTCAACTTGAACGACGGAAACAAAGTAAGTGGTCCTTCAAAATACACGCCTCTGCAATACACAACTGATTACCAGGGGTCGGTGCTGTATATTTATAATTCGTATTACTAGGCTAAAAGGCAGAAAGGATAACAGTCCAAAAGGCTTGAAGGCTGACAGGCTAAAAGGATAACGGACCAGACTGTGAGACTGTTCGACTATAGTACACCAAACGAATATCCTTTCGATTTCATTAATTCAATGAACTGCGGCAATACGTCAATCGTGTTTTCTTTAGCCTTTACATTGTCGTGGAATACCACTAAGGAACCTTCGCGTACCGACTTCCTCAACAACTCCATAATGCTTTCGGGAGAACGGCTTGCGTCGTAATCGTACGACATTACATCCCAGAACACAAACTTATATTTCGATTTCAACTTATAATAATGGCGGAACAAAATTCTCCCATAAGGCGGACGAAACAACTTCGCGTCCGACACCGCCGACTTCCGCTCCATATCCTTGTGAGAATAAGAATGATAACCGACGGAATGCCCCTCATCGGCGATTCTTTTCAGCAGGTCGGGATTGGCGTCGGCATTTTGTCCGCAGCAGAAAAACGTAGCCTTCACGGAATAGCGGTCGAGGATTGCAAGAATCTGCCGGGTGACATCGGGCGTTGGTCCATCGTCGAAGGTAATGTACACAACTTTGCCCACACCTTTCACTCTCCGGACTCCTTTGAGGAACGGATTGGGAAAACGGGTGAATAGGGAGAGAGACATAATTTAACTTATTTGCTTAGCACAACCGACCCTTCGACAGGCTCAGGGTGCGTCTTTGTGAGCGAAGGCACAGGGGGCGGTTATTATTCTATTTCAATCTGATACGGACAATGGTCGGACATCTGTACTTCGGGGAAGATTTTTGCCGACTTCAGTCTCGGTGCCAATGGTTCCGATACCATCTGGTAGTCGATGCGCCAGCCGAGGTTCTTCGCCTTTGCGCCACTGCGATAGCTCCACCACGTATATCGCTCGGCTTCGGTATTGAACACGCGCAACGAATCAACAAAACCGCTCGCGAGGAAATTGGTTATCCACTCGCGTTCCTCGGGCAAAAATCCCGACACGCCCTTCTTGTTCTGCGGATTGCTGATGTCGATTTCCTTGTGGCAAATATTGTAGTCTCCAGCGAGGATAATGTTAGGACGCTCTTTCTTCAGTTCGTCTATAAATTTCTGGACGGCATCAAGATACTTCATTTTCACATCCTGACGCACATCGCCCATAGTTCCCGATGGAAAATACGAGTCAATAATTGTAATGTCGCCTAAATCAACGCGCAAAAGCCGTCCTTCTGCATCAAATTCGGGAATACCAATGCCTGCCTTTACCAAGTCGGGTTCCTTTTTCGTAAAAATTGCTACACCGCTGTAGCCTTTCTTTTCAGCGGAGAAAATGTAGGAATTGTATCCCATCTCCTTAAATTTCAATATGTCTATCTGGTCGGGTTGCGCCTTTGTTTCCTGTACGCACAATACATCTGGCGACTGCGACTCCACCCACTCGTACAAGCCTTTAGATATTGCCGAGCGGATTCCGTTGAGGTTGAAGGTTATTAGTTTCATAAGGTTGAATGTTTCTGGGTTTCTGGGTTTCTGGGTTTCTGGGTTTTTAAGTTTCTAAGTTTCTAGGTTTAACGTTCAAAGTTTAAAGTTTAAGGTTTCACGTTTCTATGTTTCTAGGTTTCTGAGAATCGCGCCATGGCACGATTGTACAAATTGTTTGGAAAGATTTGATAATTTAATGATTTGATAATTTGATAATTCGATGATTTGATAATTCGATGATTTAAGGATTAAATTGTTTATTTTCGGTTACTTCGGTTTCCATCCTATTTATAAAGTCGACAATCTGCGAAAGACTGCTGATGCCTTCGAGACGCATTATCAAACGCTCGTTGTGCTGCTTGATGGTAAGGTTGCGGGGATTGTTCTGGGCGAACTGTAGAATGGAAATGAAAAGCTTCGACGAATAATAGTCCGACTTCTGGTCCTGCGGGAAATAGCCGAGGAAAACACCGTTCTTGATGGCAATCTTCTGGAACCCAAGTCGTACAGCCATCCAACGCAACTTCACCATATCGAACATCTTTTCGGTTTCGTCGGGAATCTTGCCAAAGCGGTCGATGAGCATAGCGCGGAACTTTTCAAGCTCCTGCATATCCTTCAGTTCGTCCATCTGACGGTATAACTTTATGCGCTCCGAGGTGCTAGATACATAGTAGTCGGGAATCATCAGCTCGAGGTCGGTCTCCATGCTGCAGTCGCGCAATACGGGCGCATGTTCGCCTTCCTCGTCCTTGAAAACATCGTGGAATTCAGTCTCTTTCAGCTCGTCGATAGCTTCATTGAGAATTTTGTTGTAGGTGATAAACCAATATCGGCAATGAAGCCCGACTGCTCGCTTCCGAGGATGTTTCCAGCTCCGCGAATGTCCAAATCCTGCAGGGCGATGTTTATTCCGCTGCCAAGTTCGCAGAACTCCTCGATTGCCTTCAGACGACGGCGTGCATCGGGTGTGAGAAGGTCGAGCGGCGGTGTGAGCAAATAGCAGAAAGCCTTGCGGTTGCTTCGTCCAACGCGCCCGCGAAGCTGATGCAAGTCGCTGAGACCGAAATTGTTGGCATTATTTATTATAATGGTGTTGGCGTTTGGAATGTCAACTCCGTTTTCGACAATCGAGGTACTGATTAGCACATCGTAGTCGCCACGCATAAAGTCGAGGATAATCTTCTCCAGCTCCTCGCCGTCCATCTGCCCGTGAGCAACGACGGTTTTCACCTCGGGACAAATCTTAGCTATCTGGTTCTGAACCTCGTAGATGTTCTGTATGCGGTTGTGAACGAAGAAAACCTGTCCGTTGCGACCGACCTCGTAGTAGATTGCATCGCGGATAACATCGTTGTTGAAGGCGTGAAGTTCGGTTGCAATCGGCTGGCGGTTGGGCGGTGGCGTTGTTATCACCGACAAGTCGCGGGCTCCCATGAGCGAAAACTGCAAGGTTCGCGGAATTGGCGTGGCGGTAAGCGTGAGCGTATCAATGTTGACCTTCATCTGCTTGATTTTCTCCTTCACCGAAACGCCGAACTTCTGCTCCTCATCGACTACCAGCAAGCCCAAGTCCTTAAACTCCACCGACTTACCGACAAGCTTGTGCGTGCCGATAATGATATCTATCTTGCCAGACTTAAGGTCGGCAAGCGTCTCGCGGATTTCCTTAGCCGACTTTAGACGGCTGATGTAGGAAACCGTCACGGGAAGATTTTTCAGTCGTTCCGAAAATGTCTGGTAGTGCTGCAAGGCGAGAATCGTTGTCGGTACAAGCACAGCCACTTGCTTTCCATCGACCACGGCCTTGAAAGCCGCACGGATTGCAAGTTCGGTCTTACCAAAGCCGACATCGCCACAGATAAGGCGGTCCATCGGCACTTCAGATTCCATGTCGGCCTTTATTAGCTCGTTGGTCTTGCTCTGATCGGGCGTATCCTCATACATGAACGACGATTCCAGCTCGACCTGCATATACGAGTCGGGCGAAAAAGCAAAGCCCTTCTGCTCGCGACGCTTTGCGTAAAGCAAAATCAAATCGCGCGCTATATCCTTGATATTCTTCTTGGTACGTTCCTTCAGGCGCTTCCAATGTCCCGAGCCAAGACGGTGTATCACAGGCGGTTCGCCATCCTTGTCGCGATATTTTGAAATCCTGTGCAGCGAGTGTATGTTCACATAGAGCAGGTCGTTTTCACCGTATGCCAGCGTGACAACCTCCTGCATTCGTCCGTTGTGGTTTATCTTCTGCAAACCTACGAAGCGACCGATGCCGTTATCAACGTGAACGATGTAGTCACCAGGATGCAACTCCTTAATTTCCTGCAATGTAAGCGCATTCGCCTTCGAAATGCTCTTGGTGGAATATCGGTGGTAGCGCTCGAAAATCTGATGGTCGGTATAGACGCAGGTGCGGGTGTCGCTATCGACAAAACCCTCGTGCAACGAGGCATTCACGCCAACGAAGTCGGGATTTTCGCCCTTGTCGGCAAAAATGTCGCGCAGACGCTGCAACTGCTTGTCGTTGTTGCTGAAGATATAGGTCGTGAAGCCGTTTTCTGAATTTTGCTTTAGGTTTGAAATGAGCAGGTCGAACTGCTTGCTGAAAGCAGGCTGCGGCTCGGTGGAAAAATGTATCTCGTCGGTAGCTGCAAAAAACGACCGCGACGACATCTCCACTACGGCACGCGCTTTCGCCTCAGCGACAAACTGTTCCTTGCCGATAAGGTTCGACTGCGGATTTATTATATAGGTATCCTCGTCGAGGATTTCTTTTTCCGAAATTTCGCTGTAGCGCGTCTCGGCAAGCTTGTAATTCTTTTCTATACTGTCGATTACATAGTCGGGCGAATCCATCCAAAGCACAAAATCGCGATTTATAAATTCGAAAATCGAAATTCTGTCCTCTACGGTCTGCTTGTCGTAGATGTTCGGAATGATACGCACTTTGCGCAGTTTTTCGGTAGAGCCTCTCGGGGTCGAACTCGCGGATTTTCTCCACCTTGTCGTCGTCGAAATCGATACGATATGGCTTTTCGGCACCATACGAGAACACATCGATAAGGCTTCCGCGCACGGCAAAACTGCCCGGCTCGAACACAAAGTCATCGCGACTGAAATTCCAGTCGTTGAGCACATCGATAAGCTTTTCCATCGACAGTTCGTCACCGACAGCCACATTGAAGGTATTGCGAGTAAGTTCGCGGGTACGGATCACCTTCTCCATCACCGCCTCGGGGTAGGTTACGATGACAAATCCCTTGCGTGTGGCGTTAAGTCGCGATAGCACCTCGGTCTGCATCACAATGTTCGACTTGTTCTCCTTCATGTACTCGATGGAACGCTTGAAGGCACTGGGGTAGAACATCACCGATTCTTCGCCAAGAATACCAACAAGGTCGTCGTACGAGTACGAAGCA
The DNA here is from genome assembly GCA_905233405.1 of uncultured Bacteroidales bacterium. Taxonomy (GTDB): domain Bacteria; phylum Bacteroidota; class Bacteroidia; order Bacteroidales; family ML635J-15; genus Bact-19. The sequence goes on from CAJOEG010000024.1 coordinate 24,210, forward strand.
CTTTCCTTGTCGGGAAGCACAAGGCAGAAGGTTGTGCCCATATCGGCAAACGCGGCAGCCACGGCAAACGACTTTGCCGAACCAGCAAGACCGCTAAGCTGCACCTTTGCCTGTCCGCCGTTTGCAAGCAGGCTTGTCAGCTTGTCGAAGTTGAGATTTTGCGATATGCGAGAGAGGAGAGTGTTCATTATTAGTTATTTATAATTCGACAATTACAATTGTCGATTCTGTATTTGTTTATTTTGGTGCTTGCTTGTAACCGAATTCAATTAAAAGTTCATCTGCAAGATATTCATCACTGAAGCAATGCATATCTGCTATGCCATTGCTTATTAAATCATACGTTTGGGAATCATAAAATTTGCCCAAGGCATCCTCGTAGGACAAACCTGCTTGTTCGGCGAATAATTTTACGATACGCACATATTTTTTTTGTAATACAGCAAAATTTGCTTGCATATTTAATATTCTTTTTGACGCCTGAAAATGCAAATATTTGTCAAGTACATATTGTGAAGTTATACAGACCTGACGATTGAAATCTGCATATTGTAACTGTCCAAGAACTTGGTCTTGTGTATATATACCAGAAAAATACAAATCAATAGTATCGAATAATCGATTGTCTACAATGCTTCCTTCTATAATGTCGTAGGTTTCGTGTGGCAATCCTTTACGGCAAGCAGTAACAAAGTCAAGCCATTCTTCATCGTATGCGGTAAAAATTTTGTGTGTGCAATCTTTGTGTTTACCGTCAAGTTTGAAAGTATTGAGAATTGCAACCTTGCCAGATTTTATGAAACGTTCTCCATAACGTTCTGCTTGTTTCTCATGTGGCGTCAGATAAAAACCATTGCCAAAATCAAGTCGAGGACGGGAATGTAATAAATCTGGTTTATGTATTTCAACTGTCGATGTATGGTACAATATCATGACAATGCCCCTTTCTTTTGCATAAGCGAAATCAAATCTTCTATTATGTATTCTTTTGAAAATGTATGCAATACATCATAACACGGAACAATGTAACCATTAATAATGTCAGCATTTTGCATCAAATGATACACATCTTTAGCACTCCTATTCAGATATGCCGCAACATTATTCACACAAAAAATTGTAAAATTTAAACTATTGAAATCCATAATCATAGCCATTTTGTGTTGTTCGAATACATTATTACAATTCTATTCTCCTTTCTTTTTCAACTCCTCAATCTGCTTTTCGAGCATTTCAATCTTCTTTGCCATATCGTCGAGCTGCTTGAAGCGCACGTACAGACGCTGATACTTGTGGGCATCCATTGCGGGAGCACCCATAAGGACAGCATTTTCTTCCTTTACCGTGCCGGCTATTCCAGTCTTGGCCTGCATCTTGGTGCGGTTGGCAATATTGGAGTGGGGACCAATTCCCACTTGCCCGCCGAACATACAGTTTTCACCAATCTTTGCCGAACCAGCGATTCCACATTGTGCAGCCATAACGGTATTCTTGCCAATCTCGACATTGTGAGCCACATGGTTGTGGTCGTCGAGCTTTACGCCACGGCGGATTATGGTGGAACCAGCAATTGCACGGTCGATGGTAACAAGCGCACCAAGTTCCACATTGTCCTCAATGACAACATTGCCAATCTGCTCAATCTTCTCGAACTCACCGTCTGGATTCGGCGCAAAGCCAAAGCCGTCGGCACCTATGACAGCGTTAGAATGTATGATGCAGTTCTTTCCAATTTCGCAATCGTAGTAAATCTTCACGCCAGGATATAATATGGTATTGTCGCCGACTTTTACATTCTTGCCGACATAGCATAGCGGATGCACCTGCACATTGTCGCCCAAAACGGCGTTCTTGTCGATGTAGGCGAAACCGCCGATGTAGCAACCTTTTCCAATCTTAGCCGTACGGTGAATCTTACTGCGCATTTCACGACCTTTGGGCGTCTGCTTTACTGCGTAGATGTGGAGCAAATCGGCAACCGACTTGTATGCATCGGGCACGCGAATCAAGGTGGCAGAAATTTCTCCGTGTGGCTCAAAACTGTTGTTTACAATCACAGCTGATGCCTTGCTTGTATATATATATTGCTCGTATTTGGGATTTGCTAAAAACGAAATGGCTCCCGGTTCTCCATATTCAATTCTTGCGAATTTCGAAATCATAACCGAGCCGTCGCCTTCAACTTTGCCACCGAGTAAATCGGCAATTTCCTTTGCTGAATATTCCATTGTCCTATAATTACAAATATAAGAAAGGCAAAATTAACAAAAAATATTGGGGTGGCAATAAAAACAAGAAAAGCATAATTAAAAGTTCGTATTGATGTAGTTCTTCACAAATAACATTAGTATGTTTGTACTTTTTCTGTTGCTATATTAAAAGGGAATAATAAAATTCTTATTTTTGGCATCTTGTTTAGGTTAAGATTAAAATAATGAGAAAGATAGTAGCCATATTGATATTTTTAGCCGCATTTTCGTGCATAGGGATGACGGTAGCCATAAGCGAAGTGGAGAGGTCCGATTATGTTCCTACCGAAGAACCATGGTTCTGGAATATGGACATTTCGTGGGTCGATTCCGTAATGAGCAAAATGACTCTCGACGAGAAGATTGCACAGTTGATAATGATTCCTGTGTATTCCAACAAGTCTTCTGCGTACAATTCCGAAACTGTAAAACTTGTTGAGCAATACCAACTTGGCGGCGTTATATTTATGCAGGGTGGTCCCGGACGGCAGATAAACCTTGTAAACCGCTTGCAGAAGGTCAGCAAGGTGCCGCTACTGGTGGGTATGGATGCAGAATGGTCGCTAAGTATGAGGTTGGACAGTGTGATGATGTATCCGCGGCAGATGCTCGTGGGCGCTATCACAAACAACGAACTTGTATATGAGATGGGAGCCGAATATGCTCGTCAGCTCAAGCGTGTGGGTGCCAACGTTAACTTTGCCCCAGTAATCGATGTCAACAACAACCCTTCCAATCCTGTCATCAACGACCGTTCGTTTGGCGAAAACAAGTATAATGTGGCCGAAAAGGGCTGGATGTACGCCAAGGGAATGCAGGACAACGGCGTGCTGGCAGTGGGCAAGCATTTCCCCGGTCACGGCGATACCGACGTCGA